>JBCCHD010000033.1 GCA_039028935.1 Pseudomonadota bacterium
CGAGTCGCCGCCCGCGGGTCCGACCAGATGCGAGATCGCGCCTGGGGCCGTCATCTGCGGCCCCTCGCACTGCGCCGCCGAGAACGGATCGACGGTCAGCACGCCCGACAACCGGCAATACCCGTTTTACCGATTTGATTCGGGGTGAGCTCATGGTTGACAACAGTGAGATAGACGATCTGATCATTCAGCGCAGTGATGGTACCCCCACCTACAACCTCACCGTGGTGGTGGATGATGCGGATATGAATATCTCTCATGTCATACGAGGTGATGATCATATTTCAAACACCTTTAAGCAGGTGAACATTTTTAATGCACTGGGTTATTCGTTGCCCGAGTTCGCCCATGTGCCAATGATTTTGGGTGAGGATGGTGCTCGGCTTTCCAAACGCCATGGCGCGGTGAGTGTGCTCGAATACGAAAGACAAGGCTACTTGCCCGAGGCGTTGCTGAATTACCTCGTTCGGTTGGGTTGGTCTCATGGTGATCAGGAACTGTTCACGCGGGATCAGATGATCGAACTTTTCGATGTGAAAGACGTCAACAAAGCAGCCTCGTCGTTCAACGTCAGCAAACTTAACTGGCTTAATCAGCAATACATCAAACGGTGTGACATCGATCGACTTGCAAAGCTACTGGCCGTGCATTTGCAGCGGCGTGGCATCGAGCACTCAAACGGACCCGACCTGGCACAGGTGGCTAAAATCTATCAAGAGCGTGCGGAGACGCTTGAAAAATTGGCGGATCAGGTCGCCTATCTTTTTGAGGATTTTGATGCGTACGACGAAACGGCCGCGAAGAAATTTCTGCGTCCTGTCAGCATCGAGCCTGTCAAGCACTTCCATGCGGCGCTCGAGCAGCTCGAAGACTGGCAGGTCCATAGGATTGAAGCCGCGGTGGAAGACACGCTCGAGAAGTTCGAACTGAAAATGCCCAAACTCGCTCAACCGATTCGCGTTGCGGTGACAGGATCATCCTCTTCACCGTCGATTGGGCAAACGTTGTCTGTGGCAGGTAAAGCGCTTGCGTTAAAACGAATCTCACAGGCAATTGAGTTTATGGAGAACAGGCAGAGACAGGCTGCTCGCAATGAGTGATTGTAAGAGTGGTTCCTCGTGCCCTGAAATGGCTTAAGTGAGATCAATAGAATGATAAAACACATTCACCTGCCACCTCGTCCAGTCTTTGTGGCCACCACGCTCGTGGCATTGTGCCTGATGGGCTGGTGCTTTCCTGTTCACGCGCAGACGATTACACCGTCTCAATTGCAACAACTCGAAAATCTAACGCCTGCGCAAAAACGTCAATTAATCAATGCGTTAGGTGGAACGATTCCCGGTTCGTCCAGCGATGAACAGCGAGAAACAAACGACTCCGCGATGGAGATTACGGTGCCTGAGCTCGACGAGCCGGAGCCCCAATCCGATCGTATTGAAATCGCCGCACTCGATTTTCTGATCGTTGATTTGTCGGTTGACGAGTCGTTTGATGGGCGGTTGCTCGACAGTGTATCCCGTGCACTGGGGCGCAATGTGTATCAAATCGATTCGCAAGGGTTTCTCGACTTCCCTGGTGCTGGCGCTATTATGCTATCGGGCCTGACTGATGAAGAAGCGCAATTGAGGCTGACCGCCGAACCCGCTCTAAGAGATGTATTTGTCCATGTGTCTCGATTGCCGGTGACCGCCAGCGGTTCAGCGTCGCTCGAGCCGTTTGGTCACGACCTGTTCAAAAGCTCGGCCGGCAGTTTTACGCCAGCCAGTGATCTACCTGTTCCGGTCAATTATACACTCGGGGTCGGCGACGAATTGTCGCTGTTGATTTACGGTCAGTACAACGCCAGCTACAACCTGCGTATCGATCGCAATGGGGCCATCGTTGTACCGGAAATCGGACCGGTGCAGGTCTCCGGAATGGCATTGTCCGATGCACGAGCGGAGCTGGCCGAACGGGTCACCAGTCGTTATATCGGTGTTGATGTGTCGCTGAAGCTTGGTGAACTAAGGTCGATTCAAGTGTTTGTTCTGGGCGACGTCACTAATCCCGGTTCTTACACCGTCAGTAGTCTGGCAACAATAACCAATGCGCTATTTATCTCTGGCGGTATCTCAACCAATGGTTCGCTCAGAGGTGTGCAGTTAAAGCGCCGGAACAAAGTTGTGGGCGTGCTCGATCTGTATGAGCTATTGCTCAAGGGCAATACGCGACAGGATTTACGGCTGCGTCAGGGCGATGCCATTTTTGTTCCGCCTGTTGCTGAGCAGGTGTCGGTGTTTGGGCGTGTTAAACGACCTGCCATTTACGAACTGGCTGGTGAGAGCACGGTCAATGAGGTGATTGCATTGGCAGGCGGTTTACTACCGGATGCATTTACCCGTCAAATCCGCATTGAGAAATACGATGACGCGGGCAAAAAATCGATAGTTGTGTCTGACATTCAAAATGGCAGCACCGTTCGTGTCGGGGCGGGCGATCAACTTGAAGTGTTACGTGCTCTCGACCAGGTTACCGATGCAGTAACGCTTCACGGGCATATTGACCGTAATGTCAAAGTTCAATGGCGTTACGGAATGCGGCTGCTGGATCTAATTCCCGATGCCGAGCTGTTCCAGCTTCAGGCGGATCAGAGCTACATTCTGATCCGACGTAAAAATGAGCAGACTGGTGAGATTCGATTGCTAAGTGCCAACTGGCAGCTGGCGCGCAACAACCCTCTGAGCGAACAAAACAAGCCATTGGACAAAGGCGACGCGGTGTACGTGTTTTCGCTTGACACGGATCGCGCGGAGCGCATCGCGCCACTTGTCAATGAAATTCGACGACAGGCTGGTAACGAAGAGAGTGTACAAACGGTTTTTGTACAAGGAGGCGTTCGATCCGGCGGCGAATTTCCTTACGAATCCGGAATGCGCGTGAGTGATTTGCTCCGGGCCGCAGGCGGTATTCGTGATCACGCGTTCCAAGAAAGTGCTGAACTTACCCGCACCACTGAAATCAATGGGCGGTTCGATACCAGACATATCGCTCTGTCGCTCCGTGATCTTGATTCCGTCCCTGCCGAGGATCTGCAGCTTGTGCCCGGCGATGTGATGACCGTCAAGGAAATGCCGCTTTGGCGTGAGCGACAGCGCGTCGAGATCGTCGGAGAGATTGAATTTCCCGGCACCTATTCTGTGTCACGCGGCGAGCGGCTTTCAACGGTTGTCGCTCGTGCCGGCGGCCTGACCGACATGGCCTTTGCTGGCGGTTCCGTGTTTTTGCGTGACGACTTGCGTGAGCGAGAGCAAAAGCAAATTGAGCGATTAGCCAGTCGCGTGCGGGCGGAAATTAATGCCATCGGTGGCGGCGACCGAGCCGAGGCGCGCTCGCGGGCGGAAGCTCTCTTGCAACAACTGGAAGGCTCTGAAGCGTTGGGGCGACTCGTGATCGACTTGTCGCTGGCGATGCTCGGCGATCCCCAGCATGACGTGATTCTGGAAGACGGCGATCGACTTGTTATTCCTGGCATCAGTCAGGAAGTGACGGTAATTGGTGAAGTGCAGTATCCGACTTCGCACATCTACGACAAGCAACTCGACCAGTCTGCTTATATCTACAAAAGTGGTGGTGTTACTCGCAATGCCGACGTT
This sequence comes from Pseudomonadota bacterium, assembly GCA_039028935.1. Taxonomy (NCBI): domain Bacteria; kingdom Pseudomonadati; phylum Pseudomonadota; species Pseudomonadota bacterium. The sequence goes on from JBCCHD010000033.1 coordinate 3,633, forward strand.
AAACGAATCTACGTGATTCGTGCAGACGGTCAGGTTGTCGCGCAGCAGGCTAGTAATTGGTTCAGACGATCTGGGGCATCGATCGAAACGCGGCCGGGTGACACGATCGTTGTGCCACTCGATTCCGACCGCATCAGCAACTTGTCACTGTGGACCAGCGTGACGCAGATTGTCTACAATATAGGCGTGGCGGCAGCAGCCGTCGCGTCCTTCTAACTTCGGCACGACGCTTCGGGTTCGGGTCCGCCTGATCTGTTTGGTTTGCTTAACCGGTGGGCCAAACCGAGCATTAGCCCAATATGAACTCGTTTTGCATCGCACTGTTCGCCGGGGCGAGCAAGCGAATGTTCCGCATCGACGGGTACCTGTGATCTGATCGCTATCCCAAGTGCTGTTGCAACCTATTGGAAGAGAGTTCGCATGGAATTTGCCCGCATACGCAACTTGTTTACTCTGCTTTTGTTCGTGTTCTGGCTTAACGCGATCGCCGTGCTTGCCGGTCCTTATACCGAGACCGGCGATACGGCGCTTCGACACGACCTCGAATACCTTGCCGACCGAGGCTTGGTCAGCACGCCTATCACCACCTGGCCGATGAGTTGGGCAGATGTGGCGACGGCACTCGATTCGGTTGACCGGCAGCCTATTAAAAACCCCACGATCCTCAGATTGCTCAACCGTCTTGATGCACGGGTTGCCAACAGCACGCGCTGGGGTATTTTGATATCCAGCTACGAAGTTGGCGCCTATGAGAATCTTGATGAACTTCGAACTTTCGACAAACGGCAGAAAGGCAAGTTTGCGCTCGACAGTCGTCTTTCCTACGTCGGGCGAAATTTTGTGGCGAATGTTCAGCTTGGATTGATTGATGACCGAGTCGACTCGAACAGCGTGCGCCTCGACGGAAGCTACATCGGCTATCTCTACAAGAACACGGCAATTCTGGCGGGGAGTCTGGAAAGCTGGTGGGGGCCTGGTCATGCGGGTAGTCTCATTTTGTCGAGTAATGCACGGCCAGTGCCGGGCGTGACAATACGTCGGAATGTTGCGACCCCGTTCACCATGCCGGTATTGCGTCATTTGGGCCCCTGGTCGGCGCAGATTTTTGCGCGACGTATGGAAACGGATCGCGGTGTGAGCAATCCGTATCTACTGGGTGCGCGGGTTACGATTAAACCATTTCGCTCTCTTGAGCTTGGCGTCAGTCGTACCGCCCAATGGGGGGGGGAAGGTCGACCAGAATCGTTTAGCAGTCTCATTGATTTGATCATTGGTCAGGATAATGTCGGCGAGGGCGTGACACGAGAAGATGAACCCGGCAATCAGTTGGCCGGTTTTGATGCGCGCTGGAGTTTGAATCGGTTTGGCGTACCGATCACCGCTTATGGTCAGTTTATCGGTGAAGATGAGGCCGGCGGGTTTCCGAGTCGATATCTTGGAATGGGTGGGCTCTCCACCAGTTTCGCTTGGTCGCCCACCCAGTCCACCGTGAGAGTCAATCTCGAATACTCGGATACGACCTGCCAGTTCAATGAAAGCAGTCGTCTGTTTAACTGTGCCTATGCCAACGGCCTGTATCCGTCGGGTTATCGCTACAGAGGGCGGGCCATCGGTCATTCCACAGACAGCGACAGCAGCCAACTTGCGCTCATCGCTACAGTGAACTCGGCCGAAGCGAGTAGCTGGCAGGCGATGATTCGTCGAGGCAAGCTCAACCGAGGCGGGCCACCCGATTCGAGTCACTCGCTATCGGCCACTCGTCAGGACTATGTTGATGCGGAGCTGGTGAATGCCCGTCCATTTCGTGGGGGGCAGCTGAAAGTAGGCATTGGCTTCAGGGATGGGGAAACAGTAGAGAGTGGTCAAACCGATCGGGAAACGCGCTACTTTATTAACTGGCGAAGCCGCCCACACTAGCTACGTACTGCACGGTGCAGTCACCTGAATGTATCGATTTTCGGCACGTTTGTAGAAGGGCTGACCCGACCTTATGGCGGTCGTCGCTCCGGATTGACACCCTGTTTGGGCTAGAGTACAGTCCGCTGCCAGAGTGGGGCTATAGCTCAGCTGGGAGAGCGCTTGCATGGCATGCAAGAGGTCGGCGGTTCGATCCCGCCTAGCTCCACCACTCATCGCGCCGGTCGAACCATCGAATCCTCACCTACAGACTCACCCGGATCGCTAGCCGCGTTGCCGCACGGGCAGGGTGTGCGCGCATTCGGTGTTTTTGATGGGTTGACGATCTGTGGTGCGCGCCCACTAATCGCGCCCTCTGACCACGTGCAAGGGGTGGGGAATGCTCAGGCTGGTTCACCAACGTTTGTAACCTGTTGCACGAAGGCCGCGTTGCACCTGCGGATGTGAAAAGCCTTGAAATAGCACGATTTCTGCTGTTTTTACTGGTCTTTCGCTGCCTGCAAGACTACTATCACGCATAGCTATCGCGGTGCGGTTGCGCCGAAAAAATAGGAGCCATCGTTGTCAAACGTTCCGCACAATTCGGATATACCCAACGCGCCAGAATCCACAGAATCCGCGGGGGGGGCAGGCCGGGTTTTGATTGGCGCCTACGAGCTTCCGCCTGAGTTTCGCGGGCAGGAGATCAGCCTGGCTCAGTTGTGGGAGATTGTTTGGCGGCACAAGTGGATCATCTTTATCGCCTCCTTCCTGTTCGCCGTCGCGTCTGTTGCGTACGCGCTCATGGCGACCGAATGGTATCGGGCCAACACGTTGCTGGCGCCGGCCGAAAATCAGGGGGCCGAGATGTTGTCCGGCCAGTTCGGGAGCCTGGCAGGGCTTGCGGGCATCAGCGTGCCTTCGAACGGAAACGGTGAACCATTGGCGGTGCTTAAATCTCGGGAATTTGCGCGAGAATTCATTACCGAGCTCAATCTGCTGCCGGTATTTTTTGCCGATCAGTACGATGCGAGCTCGGGTAAGTGGATCGATCCGGATCCCAGCAATCATCCCGATATCCGAGACGCCGTGAAGCTGTTTCATGAACAGATACTCAAAGTGAGTACATCCGACGATAATCTGGTGCAGGTTGGTATTGAATGGACCGATCCGTTTCTTGCAGCGAACTGGGTTACAACGTTTGTCGAGCGGTTAAACGAGCGGGAACGGCAGCGTGAGCTCAGCGATGCCGAAGCCAATTTGTCATATTTGCAGGCGGAGCTTGTCGAAACCAACCTCGCGACTATCCAGCATTCCATTGGTCGACTCATGGAGTCGGAACTGCAAAAAGTGATGATGGCACGAGGAAGCAAAGAGTTTTCTTTTCGTGTTATTGATTCGGCCATCACGCCCAAAGAACGTTCCCGGCCGCGTCGCGCGCTCATTGCAATTGCCGGCACCTTGTTCGGCGGCTTCCTGGGATTTGTTACTGCGCTGATAATCGGGCTTCGAAGCCACTACCGCGACAGAGATTCGAGTCAGACTCACGATCGCTAATCGGTCAGAATTTGCGCATGGGCACACATTACAATCGTACACGTCACCGCCGACTGTCTCGCGTGCTGGTGACCGGAGCAGCAGGATTTATCGGCTCTGCCGTTGTTCGCCAGTTAATCGGGTCTTCTGACATCACCGTTGTGAGTGTCGACAAACTCACGTACGCGGGCAATCTCGAGTCGTTGGGTGACGCGCGCACGCACGATCGGCATATTTTCGAACGCGCCGATATTTGCGACGCCGAGAGAATGAGTGAAATATTGGCTGAGTACAAGCCAGACGCGATCATGCATCTCGCTGCCGAGTCGCATGTGGATCGATCGATTCTTGGACCGGCCGCCTTTATCGAATCGAATGTCACGGGCACGGGCGTCCTGCTCGAAGCGGCTCGCGACTATTTCAATACGCTGTCGGATGAGCGGCGGGCTGACTTTTGTTTCCACCATATTTCTACCGACGAAGTCTACGGCGATCTTGGTCCCGATGACCCGGCTTTTACCGAACGCTCACCTTATGCGCCTAGCTCGCCTTATGCGGCCAGCAAAGCCGCGAGCGATCACCTGGTGCGCGCATGGCACAGAACGTACGGGTTGCCCGTAGTCATCACCAACTGTTCCAACAATTACGGGCCTTATCAGTTTCCTGAAAAGCTCATTCCACTGATGATTTTGAATGCGGTAGAAGGCAAAGTGCTTCCTGTTTATGGACAGGGCGCTAACGTGCGCGATTGGCTTCATGTCGAGGATCATGCCGATGCGCTGCGTCATGTTCTGGCGACGGGTGAAAGTGGTCGAACATACAACATCGGTGGACGCTCCGAGCGCACCAATCTGGATGTGGTCTACGCAATCTGTGATCACGTTGATCGACTGCGACCTCGAGCCGGGCGATCTCGTTGTGAACAGATCGTTTTCGTCGAAGATCGTCCAGGCCACGACCGGCGCTACGCTATCGATGACTCGCGTTTGAGTAATGAGCTGAACTGGCAACCGAGCCGAACCTTTGATGCGGGACTCAAGCAAACGATTGAGTGGTATCTGTCGAACAGCGAGTGGGTGGCCAGAGTGCAAAGTGGCGCCTATCGGGAGTGGATTGAAAACAATTACCATCACCGGAGCCCCTCAGCATGAAGTTACTGCTGTTTGGTGCCAACGGTCAGGTCGGGTGGGAGCTGCGACGCGCGCTGGCGCCGCTAGGCACCGTTGTGGCGCTGGGGCGCAGCGGGCTCGATGACTACTGCGGCGATCTCAATCAACCGCAGAAGCTGATTGAAACAGTGAGCAAGATGATGCCCGATGTAGTCGTGAATGCCGCGGCCTATACCGCCGTCGACAAAGCGGAGTCTGAGCAAGAGCAGGCCAGGGCACTAAACACGATTGCACCTGCTACCTTGGCAAAAGCCTCAGCGGATTGCGGCGCGCTTTTTGTGCACTATTCAACCGACTATGTTTTTGACGGCTCGGGTTCTGCTGCATGGAAAGAAACCGATTCGGCTGCACCTCTAAACGTGTACGGTTTGAGTAAGTGGCAGGGAGAGGAGTTGGTGCGAGAGGCGCACGATCGGCATCTTGTTTTTCGAACGCAATGGGTATATGCCAACCGCGGACATAATTTTATTCGTACCATGCTGCGACTGGCAACCGAGAAAGACCGTCTCGATGTAATCGATGACCAGATTGGCGCGCCAACCGGTGCTGATTTGATCGCCGATGTGACGGCGCATGCGGTGCGACATGTGATGCGTGACTCGCAATCGGCCGGCACTTACCATCTGGCCGCTTCTGGCGCGACGTCATGGTTTGACTACGCTCGTTTTGCTATCGATTCGGCGCGGTCGCAAGCGTGGCCGATTCGAACGAAACGCGACGCGATCCATCCTGTGGCGTCCTCGGCGTTTAAGCAAGCGGCAATGCGCCCCAAGAACTCGCAGCTCAGCACCCATAAAATCGAGCGACAGTTTAATTTGAGCATGCCGGATTGGAAAGAAGGTGTAGGCCGCGCCGTGGCGGCTCTTAACGACGCTCGGGCAACTGGAGGTGGTGGTCATGCGTAAAGGCATTATTCTCGCCGGTGGCAGCGGTACGCGCCTGTATCCGATTACCAGGGCCATGTCGAAGCAACTGCTTCCTGTCTATGACAAACCGATGATTTATTACCCGTTGTCGGTGCTTATGCTGTCTGGTATCCGAGATATTCTCATCATCACAACGCCCGAAGACCAGGCTGGTTTCGTTCGGCTTCTTGGCGATGGATCTCAATTTGGCATTTCGCTTTCTTACGCGATTCAACCTTCGCCTGATGGCCTGGCACAGGCGTTCATTATCGGTGAATCGTTTATCGCAAACGACAACGTAACGCTGATTCTAGGTGACAATATATTTTACGGGCATGGGTTAAGCACGATGCTGCAGCAGGTGGCGCAGTCTGACCAGGGTGGCACCGTGTTTGGCTATCGTGTTACCGATCCTCAACGTTTTGGCGTTGTGACTTTCGATCAGCAACGAAAAGCGATTTCAATAGAAGAAAAGCCACAAAACCCCGCTTCAAATTATGCTGTGACAGGCTTGTACTTCTATGACAATGCGGTTGTCGACATTGCCAAAACCATCGCGCCATCTGAACGCGGCGAACTTGAAATCACTTCGGTCAATCAACACTATCTGGAAAACGGAAGACTGGAAGTCGAGTTGCTTGGGCGTGGTTTCGCCTGGTTGGATACAGGTACCTACAGCTCCCTGCACGATGCGTCGGGCTTTATTGAAACCATCGAAAAACGCCAGGGACTAAAAGTAGCGTGCCTGGAAGAAACGGCTTATCGCATGGGGTATATCAGCGCGACTGAGTTGGAAGCGCTTGCGCGACCACTCGCCCGCGTTGAATATGGTCGCTATTTGCAGTCGGTGCTCGACGAGCCCATATTCGGATAGATCATGGAGTTTACGCCAACGCGCATCGCTGACGTAGTCGTTGTCACGCCAAGAGTATTTGGCGATGAGCGCGGGTTTTTTCTTGAATCCTGGGAGCGTCAAAAATTTGCTCAAGGTGGAATCGACATTGACTTTGTTCAGGACAATCATAGTCACTCGGTAAAGGGAACATTGCGCGGATTGCACTATCAGCTCAATCAGTCCCAGGGAAAACTCGTGCGCGTCACCAAGGGTGAAGTGTTCGATGTAGCCGTAGATTTGAGACGCCGGTCACCCACGTTTGGACAATGGGTTGGCGTAACCTTGTCGAGTAACAATTTCAAAATGCTGTGGGTGCCTCCCGGTTTTGCGCACGGATTTTTCGTTGTGTCGGACACCGCCGAGTTTCAGTACAAATGCAGCGACTACTATGCCCCGAACGACGAGCACTGCATTCACTGGGCTGACCCCACGCTTGCGATTGACTGGCCGCTGGGTGATACCGTCCAACCGCTGGTGTCGGACAAAGACGAGCTGGGGAAACTGTTTAAGGACGCGGAAGTTTACCCGTGAGCGCTCCCCAGGCGCAGTCGCTCAAGTCCATTCTGATTCGGGGTGCTCTGGGTACGGCCGGATTGGGTGTCTTTCAGCGTGTACTGTCGCTCGTCACCGCAATTCTACTCGCGCGAATTCTTGGTGCAGAGGACTACGGATACTTCACGTTTGCGATCACAGTGGTTGGGTTGCTCGCGGTGCTCGCTCAACTTGGCTTGCCTCAGCTTGCCACCAGGGAAATCGCAGCGCTCCAGACGCTTGAGCGCTGGTCGTTACTCAACGGTTTGAGGCGACGGTCGCTTCAACTCATGTTGCTGTCACTCTCCGTAGTGATCCTGCTCGGCGTACTTCTGCGGGCATTTTCGGCACACATACCGGCCATGGAGCCGACTGTCTTTCTGATTGCTCTGGTCATGCTTCCGCTCATGATTATGGCGGAAATTTTCAGCGGGTTTCTTAAGGGTCTCCATCGGGTCGTGCATGCGACCTGGCCGTTGGCTGCGTTCAAGCCGCTCTTAACTCTCGCGATCGTCGTGTCAATATTCGTCTTTTTCGATGAAGAGCTCAGGGCAAATGAGGCGATCTTAGCGACTCTCATCGGAACCGCTGCTGCGCTCATCGCCTTGCTCGTGCTTTTACGCCGGTTCTGGCCGGCCGCGTCCAGAGACTTGCCGCCGGAATTTGATTCCTCTAGTTGGGCGCGCGCGTTGTTGCCATTCACGTTGCTCGGAGCGGCGAATCTCATCATCCAGAAAACAGACATCATTTTGCTCGGTGTGCTGGGCAGTCCGGAGGACGTCGGCATCTATCATATTGCTGTGCAAGGTGCGATGCTGGTATCCTTCGGTTTTGCCGCAATTAATGCGGTATTGGCGCCAAATATCGCCCGACTGCACGTGACCGGCGATCGTCGGCAGCTCCAGCGGCTGATGACCGTTTCCACTCGGGCAATTCTGGCCATTGCAGTCGGTGTTCTTCTTGTTCTGGTCGTCTTTGGTCAGTTCATCCTCGACCGGGTATTCGGTGATGAGTTTGTCAGAGGCTATCCAGCGTTGGTCGTGCTCGGAGTTGGCCAGTTGATCAATGCCAGCGCAGGGTCGGTGGGCACATTCTTGAGCATGACACGACACGAACGTGACACGGCTCGAGCCATTCTCGCAGGAACCGGGGTCAATACTGTTCTAAACCTTATATTGATTCCAGCGTTCGGCCTGATCGGGGCGGCGGCTGCAACCGCGCTATCCACGGTGGTCTGGAATATAATGATGTCCTATTCCGTGTACCATCGCCTCGACATCATGCCGGGGCCTATCGACTGGCGTAAATAGATAATGCCGATTTATCCAACAACGAATCAGACAAAGACAAATAGCGAGTCGTGGTTTGCGTGCCGATGATGTCCGTTTTGCCAAAATTTCAGATGGTGTTTGCTACATGAGTAGTTCCTACGTTGATCCTGTGCGTAAGGCAGGAAATCAAGCAGAAGTGCCTTCAATTCGATTTCGACAGGATTACATCTGTTTTGACGGTTACCAGCAGTATTGCCTTTCGTCGTCGCGGATTCGCATGCATAAAGCCGATCATCGCAAGAAGTACGGACTCATCCGTCCCTATTTGCTGGGGTTTGGCGATCCCCGGCTTTCGCTCATCGATCTTGGCTGTTCGGCGGGCGTGATGGGCTTCCAGGCCTATCTTGACGGATTCAGGGACATCGCATTCGTTGACCATGATGCCGAATATCTTGAGTTGGTGAACGCCGGGCTCAAACACATCGATGCCACCGCGCCCAAAACGATTCAAAGCAAGGTGGAAGGCCTTTCTCACAACGCCGATGTGCTGTTTGCTTTTGCGCTCATTCATTGGCTTTATTCTGCTACCGAGCAGTTCGGCAGCCTCGATCGCATCATCGCCAAGCTGTCCGAACATGGAAAGCAAACGCTCTTTATCGAATGGGTGGGGCCGGAATGCCCGGACATCAAGGGATTTGGGCATCTTGATATGAACGCCAGCGTGCAGCAAGAGGCATACACCAAAGAGAAATTTGTTGCCGCCCTTGAAAAACACTACAAGAAAGTCGTCTTTGTTGGCGATGTTCGCATCGGTCGAGAATTGTGGATGGCTACCAATGGAGACAGCAATCCAAGCGCGGCACTGCGCTTTGTGGAGTCGGTGCGGTTTCTGTTGTGGCGAGCCCGTTCCAAGGCCGGCAGAATGCTCGCGCGAATCGGTGTTTATCGCCCGGCAGCCTGAACTCAGAGGCTGGTGGAAAGTGGTTTCGAAACGTGGGTGGTCTGCCATATGGCGAAAGGCCCTTTCAATCAGGCGAGAAAAACGACAGCTTGCAAGCGCACTGCAAACTCACCAACAACATCTTCGCCTCGGTGTGTGGATTCTCACTGAGCCCGCTATCGCCCGGCATTGGCGAACACCGCGATTACCCCAAAGTTTACGTTCGACTAAAGGTAAGGAAGCGGCGCAAGGTGGCATGGCCAGTCGGTTGGTGCGCAACGCGATTTACAGATTGATTCCGCCTGTGTTTGCGCGCGTCAAGGGGTTCGCGCTTCAGGCAGAAAACGATCTGCAACATAGTTTTTCGATACTCGTTTGCGCCAAGGCCGGCAATGCCATTTTGATTCATCGCGATCAAGCCCGTGTGTTAAAGACAGGTGACGCGTCTATCAATGAGAACGTCCTCAGGCTGCGCCAGCGACTGTCAAAACACATCGCTTCGCCTTCTTTTGAAGTCTTAGAAGATAGCGCAGGACTGCTCGAAACATTCGTGTCGGGGTCAGTGTTTACGGCGCTCTCGGCAGGAAGACGTGCAGAGATTTTTAAGCACTTGCTGGATCGTTATACGTCTCTTTCGCAGGAAGCACACGCAGATAGTCCGCAAGATTACTGGCGTGACGCTATTGGCTACGCAATGACATTGCCATTGCCATCGTCCACTCGCGATGCGCTCCGTGCTTTTTCAGCATCACATATTCAGCAGCTGCAGCGGTTGAGTTTTACTCCATCGCATGGGGATCTGAGTGGACTAAATATTATCGACTCCAGCGACGGACCGATGGTTATCGATCTGGAAGAGTGTTTGTACCTACCTACATTTTTTGATCTTTATTTTCTAGCCCATCAAGAAGCCCTGAAAGGGCGGCAGGATATTTGGGCTTTGATTAATCGAGACGAAATCTGGTCACAAATGAGTCACGTCTTACAGGTGCGCCTGACCTGGCGAGAATGGTTGGTCGCCATGTTTGCGTGCGAGCTGTATGAGTGGCAAAAGAAGCGCGGTGCAACGACGCTCAATGCACCGATTTTACTGAACTGGTGGGCCCCGATAGAACAGTTGGAAACGGTTGCCGGCAGAATGGAGATGCAAGGAGGCGTGGTGTGATCCCCGCGCTTTTAATTAATCCAACTCTGGGGCGAGCGGGCGTGGCGAACAGGCTATTGCTCTACATCTTCGTTATAAGTGTTGCGTTGTTACCCGTTAGTTTTAATATCATTAAGTACGTCATTCTGGCGACATTGATGGGGATCGGTGTATCAGTGATAACCAGCCTAATTCGGATTCCGAAGTTGGCGGTTACGCCGATTTACGCAAGTGTTGCAGTTTTTGTGTTGATCTATTTTTTTTGGCTGGTTCTGTCTTTGCATCAGGGTAATAATCTGGTCTACGTGCTCAAGGATTCTGCAGGGTTTCCAGTCTATCTCGTGTTCCCGGTGCTCTACGTCTTTGTGAAACACAACGATTTGGCCGAGACACTGGGCCGCGCTATTCTCGCTGCAGCTTTTCTTGTTGTGTTCATGAATCTTTCCGTTTTCTCTCTCTACTATTTATTCTTTGAGCAGTTAACCTTGCCGAATCTACTTGCAGCCAACTTCGGTTTGTCGAGTCTTGGTTTTACCTGGGAGCTTGGTGCCTCAAATGGCGTGTTGCGTGCCAACACCAAGGCGGGGCAATACATATTAATGGGTATCGCGCTGCTTACGCTTCGGTTTATGCAATCAAAGAACGCCATCCATCTTGTTCTGATCGGTTTGATGTTCTTTGGTGCGCTCCTCGATGGGCACAAATCATTGATCGTAGCGATCGCCATTTTTGTGATAATCGTCTCGCCCATGTTGGTGTTGAATCTGGAGCGCCGCCCATTAAAAATACTGGGGCCCCTGCTCGTGGGCTTGGCAGGTGTAATCGTTGCGTTTGTCTTGTTTATCGATATTGACATGTTTATTGAGCGATTTAGCGACATAGGCTCGAGCAGTTTTCAGGTTCGGCAGGGCCAGATTGATTCACTTCTGGTGGAGATCAACCGGCATCCATGGTTCGGCAATGGTTTTGGCTCTTCGGCGGCCGTTATTCGCAACGAACTCCGTCCTTTTATGTATGAAGTCGATTTTCTTGCCGTAATCATGAAGCTTGGATTCGTAGGGGCGACACTCTACTTCGCTACTTACGTTGCGACCATCACGCTTCCGGTGCTGCACAACCCGACCTCTTACCGTGTAGTTATGTTCGCATTGGGTATCGGCTATCTGTTTTACATGGGCACAAACGGTGGGTTTGCGATGTCGCCAATCTCCGCGTTTTATCACTTGCTGCTGTTTTTATGTGTTGCGATTTGCGTGCAGCCTGAAAAACCGCAGGGCCGCGCATCGCCTTCCCCGATTAATGTGATTGATCAATGAGTAAGGGAGAGAGAAAAGTGCCTTCGATTGGGGTGGTTGTCTTGAATTACAATGACTACGAGTCCACGATTCAGTGCGTAAAATCTCTGCTGTCGTGCGATCCCGCACCGCTTCGCATCATAGTCGTCGACAACGATTCGCCAAACGAATCGCTGCAGAAACTGCAGACGCACCTTGGTAAAGTTGAGTATGTCGATGTCGTGTCTTCTGGCAGAAATGGTGGTTACTCCTTTGGAAACAATGTTGGCATCCGTGCGCTGCGCGAATTGGGCTTTAGACATGTGCTGATCGCCACACCCGATACGGAGGTGCGGACAAAAGCGCTGTTTTCTCTCCTTGAATCGGCCATCGACAGCAAAGCCGGTGTTGTCGCGCCGCAGATTGAAAGCGATGGAGCTGTTGATAATCCAAGCGTCGAACGATTAACGGCGCGATATCTTTTCGATTTATGGTGGGTTCGAGCGGGTATGCCCCTTAATTCGCTGCGAACCAGGTTGCGGTATTTGTTAGGGCGTTACCTGCCCGGCACGAGAAAAGCACTATCAGCTCGCGCGCATGTTTCCGAGGATGGCGGCCCGCCACGACACGTCTATAAACTGCATGGTGCGTTTTTGTGCTTGACTGAGCTGTTTCTTGATCGTGTGGGTGAGCTTGATGAAGCGTTGTTCATGTTTGGCGAAGAGGACCTTCTGAGCTGGTTGTGCTTCAAGAACGGATTGAGTCAGGTGTTGGTCCCCGAGGCTCGTGTCCATCATGCACACGATTCCAGCGTCAATCTGACTTGGGGGCATTCCGCCAAGTCGTTTGTCGATGAGCAACAGTCAAAATCTGCCCGAGTGCTGCGCGAGAAAATCCCGATGTGGCCATTGTTTACGACGTGGCGAAAAGGAACGGGCGGGCTACCGACCCGAGCTCACGCCGATGATTGATTCCATGAAAGCCAGAAAAGTTGTGCTTGTTTTTGTCGGCTGGTATTTGCCTGGACACAAAAGTGGCGGGCCGGTGAAAACACTGGCCAATCTCATTGAGTCCACGCACGATGAATTTGAGTATCGTGTGGTAACGCGCGACCGTGACTTGGGCGATGCTACGGCGTATCCAAACGCCGATCCAGCCGCCTGGCGCCAGGTAGGTCGTGCACAAGTGCGGTACATATCACCCGGTTGGAAAGCGATTGGTCAAATTCGTGCTGTCTTGCGCGATACGCACTACGACGTGTTGTACCTTAACAGCTTTTTCTCGCTGGTCTACTCCTTGTTGCCGCAATGGTTAAATGCCGGAACTGGGCGTCCTGTGGTACTTGGGCCGCGAGGCCAGTTTTCTTCCGGCGCCCTCGAGCTGAAACCTCGGCGAAAACGATTGTTCATCCGATTTTACAGGTGGCTGGGTTGGCAAAAAAGGGTGTTGTGGCAGGCCTCTACCGGTCACGAAAAGCAGGATATTCTTGCGGCGTACGGCGAGGGCGTGGATATCTTTGAGGCCGAGGATATCGCCACGCGACAATATGCCTCGCATCTGCCCGGCCGAAATGACGGGGCGCTCAAGGCGGTATTCCTTTCGAGATTGTCGCCGAAAAAGAATCTGGACTATGCGCTCAATGTGTTGGGCGCAACCCGTTGTCCGGTAGACTACGATATCTATGGTCCGATTGAAGATCAGAAGCACTGGACACACTGCGAATCGCTCATACGTTCATTGCCGGACAATATACGCGTTACGACAAAAGGAACGCTTGCGTCAGAAGAGGTAATCGACACGCTTTCTCGATATGATGTGTTCTTCTTCCCCACAAAGGGTGAGAATTTCGGGCACGTTATCGCCGAGGCTCTGTGTGCAGGACTCCCGTTGCTTATTGCCGACACGACACCCTGGCGAAAGTTGGAAGCGAATGGGGTCGGTTGGGATTTGCCGCTGACCGATCCGGGTAAGTTTGCCCGGAAGCTTGCCGAACTATACGAGATGAGCCCGGAGCGGCACGCGCGTCTGCGGCAGGATGTTATAGCCTGGGCCAAAGACCGTTTTGAACGAAATGAAGCTCAGCTCTGCAATCGAAACATGTTTAATCATGCGTTAAAAACCCAAGGAATAAGTTAGCAGTGAACACATCAACTCGCATTGACGGACCCGTACTCATCACCGGGGGGACCGGGTCGTTTGGCAAAACGATGACTCAATACCTGCTCGACAACGGCGTGAGCGAGATTCGGGTGTTGAGCAGAGATGAGGCCAAGCAGGAAGACATGCGTCTTTCGTACGAGCGAAACGAGATCAAGTTTTATATTGGCGATGTGCGTGACAAGCAATCGGTTGCCAAAGCAATGAGAGGGGTCTCGCTCGTTTTTCATGCGGCGGCGTTGAAGCAAGTACCGAGCTGCGAATTTTTTCCGCTCGAGGCGGTAAAAACTAACATCATCGGAAGTCAGAATGTGATCGAATCGGCGGCCGAGTCTGGTGTCCGCAGCGTGGTTTGTTTGAGCACCGACAAAGCGGTTATGCCGGTGAACGCAATGGGCATGTCGAAGGCGCTGATGGAGAAAGTGGCTCAGGCCGAAAGCCGAAAGTTGGGGCGTAACGACACGGTTGTATCGTGTGTGCGCTATGGCAACGTGATGTATTCGCGAGGATCGGTAATTCCGCTGTTCATCAAACAGATCCAATCGGGTAAAGCGCTCACTATTACTGAACCCTCAATGACGCGGTTTATGCTGTCGTTGCCGGATGCGATTGAGCTGGTCAGATTTGCGTTCGACCATGCGACCCAGGGCGATATTTTTGTCAAAAAAGCACCGGCCTGCACCGTGCAGCAGCTGGCGGAGACGCTGCTCAGGCTATTTGGGGCGGAAAATCCGATTCGACAGATCGGCATGCGGCATGGTGAGAAACTCTACGAGACCCTCGCAAGCGCAGAAGAATTGCGTCGCTCTGAAGATATGGGGGCCTATTATCGAGTTCGCTACGACGACCGGGATCTCAACTACAACAAGTATTTCTCAGAGGGTGATCTGGAAGAGGTGGCGGTAGAAGGCTATCATTCGCACAACACTGAACAACTGACCGACGACGAGCTTGATGCACTGCTTCTGGCGTTGCCGGAAGTACAGCAGGCGCTCGGTAAATCAATATAGTGGTGAAGCCAGATGAGTATCGTAATTACCGGAGAGCGCGGCCTGCTTGGGCGACACATGTCGTTCTATCTCGGCTCATTGCCGACGTATCGAGACCGGATTGTTGCGCTTGATCGGGCGTCATTCAATGACAAGGAAGCGCTGATATCGGCGCTTGCCACCGCGACAGCCGTGATTCATTGCGCAGGTGTTAATCGCGGCGAAGACGCGGATGTTGAACAGGGGAACATCGCGCTTGCTGAGCAGCTGCTCGATGGGTTGAAAGTAGCCGAAGTCAATCCGCATGTCGTGTACATGAACAGTACGCACAAGGTCTTCGATTCGCCCTATGCACGCGGCAAGCGCGCGGCACACGATTTGCTCGATGCCTGGGCGGCACAAGACACCCAACGAAAATACACTGAAATGGTGTTGCCGCATGTGTTTGGGGAGGGTGGTCGACCGTTCTACAATTCGGCGTTTCACACTTTTTGTTATCAGCTAGCTCAAGACGAACAGTTGAGTGTTAATGGACGAGGCCAGCTCGAACTGCTGCATGCGCAGGACATTGCGCAAGCCACCGTAGCCGCCATCGAACGATGCACGCAGGGTGAAGTGCGGTTAGCCGGGCACAAAATGTCGGTGGCCAGCGCTGCAGGAAAATTGACGGACTTTTCAGATAGCTATAGAGGTGATGTGATTCCAGATTTGCGCAATCGACTCGATTTGCAAATGTTCAATACGATGCGATCTTTTTTGTATCCATCGTTCTACCCGCGCCGTCTGAAGCTCAATGTTGATGAGCGTGGCGCGCTGTTTGAGGCGGTCAAGAACCGCAACGGCGGGCAGGCTTTTCTATCGACTACCCGACCCGGCATCACACGCGGTGATCACTATCATTTCAATAAGGTCGAGCGTTTTCTGGTGGTAAAGGGTGAGGCTATTATCAAGATTCGTGCCCTGGGTGAAGAGAAAGTCGAGACTTTCAGAGTGAGTGGCAGCGAACCGGCCTATGTTGATATGCCTACCTTGCATACCCACAACATCACCAATGTGGGCGACGACGAGCTCATGACGCTGTTCTGGAGTCATGAGATTTTTGATCCCGATAATCCCGATACGTTCTTTGAGCGAGTCGAATCGACTGAGGGCCAATAAATGAAAGTCATGACTGTGCTTGGAACACGCCCCGAGATTATCCGACTTTCGCGGGTCATGGCTGCGCTCGATCAGTTTTTTGATCATCGCATTGTTCACACGGGCCAAAATTACGACTACGAACTAAACGATGTGTTTTTCGAAGAACTGGAAGTACGTCAGCCTGATCACTTCCTTGGAGTGGATACCACATCGCTCGGACGAACACTCGGGGAAATTCTAATCAAAACCGAAGAAGTATTGATCCAGGAATCTCCCGAGGCGGTTCTGGTGCTCGGCGACACCAACAGTGCGATCGCCGCGCTGATGGCAAAGCGTATGAAGATACCGACGTACCACATGGAAGCGGGCAATCGGAGCTTTGACAACAACGTACCTGAAGAGATCAATCGCAAAATGGTTGATCATTTGGCCGATTTCAACCTTGTGTACACCGAGCATGCAAGACGCCATTTGCTGAGCGAGGGGTTGGCACACCGTTTCACCTATTTAACTGGATCACCAATGCGCGAAGTCCTTGAACACTCGCGAGCCAAAATCGAGCAATCGACCATTCTCGATACGCTAGACCTCAAGAAGCGCGGCTACTTTATCGTTAGTGTTCATCGGGAAGAGAACGTGGACAGCCGAAACAGCCTCGAGCGGGTTCTAGCCATGCTCGATTCTCTGGTCGAAGAGTTTTCTTTACCCGTGATCGTGTCGACCCATCCACGCACACGTAATCGATTGGAGCAACTCGGTGCAACCACAAATCGCAAGGACATTCAGTTTTTGAAACCGTTTGGGTTTTTCGATTACAACCAGCTGCAGCTGCATTCGCACTGTGCGATATCTGACAGCGGCACAATCAGTGAAGAGTCGGCGATCCTTGGCTTTCGAGCGGTCACGTTGCGTCGCTCAATTGAGCGACCCGAGGCGCTCGATAAAGGTATTATTTCGCTAACCGGTCTGGATAGAGACGCCTTAATCCGTGGCGTGCAGATTGCTACTGCTGATCGTGATGCGTTTTCCAACTCCAGACGCGAGATTCCCGAAGAATATGAGGTCACTAATACATCGGAACGAGTGGTCAAACTGATTGCCGGCACGGCCCGTCTGGCAAACAGTTGGCGAAACATGGACACCTTCAGTCGGTATGACTGGGATTAGGCACGGGTCAAACGTGCTCGGTCTCGTTATAGATCGCCTGGCACGATCCATATCTCGACCGCCCGCAAATTGATTCTCTGATTTATGCGTATTTTGGCAATCCACCGCTATTTTTGGCCGGATACTCCTCCCTATGCGTCGTTGTTGCGTGCCATCGTTGCTCGCTGGGCAAAAGACGGTCATGAGGTGGATGTGTTGAGCTCACAACCCGGCTACAAGCGTGAAGCCAACATAGCTAGGCAAAAGTCCGTTGAAACAATCGATGGCTTCAGCGTGCGTCGTGTTTCTTTGCCCAATGAAGTAGGACGCTCGTTGGCGCGACTATGGAACGTGGCGCGTTTTTCCATTGCGATTCTATGGCAGGCCGTGATCAGGAAGCGCTACGATATGATTATGGTCTCCACCGCTCCGCCGGTGATACTCGGTGTCGTCGTTCGCTGGGCGTGCCGACTTTCGGGGGCGACGATGATTTATCACTGCATGGACATCCATCCCGAGATCGGACGCATATCCGGCGAGTTTCGACACCCAATGATATTCAAGCGGCTACAAAATGCGGATACTAAGACCTGTGAGTTCGCAGACACTGTGGTGGTGTTATCAGATGATATGGCGAACAGTATTAAGGATAGAAAACCCGGTTTATCGGCTCGCTTCAAGATCATCAATAATTTTGAACTGCCTTCGTTTGAAACGCCGGCTGGTTGCGAGCCGCAAGCAGACCCTATGCCTGCTCAGCGCGAAGGTGTTTTTCGACTACTGTTCGCTGGGAACCTGGGGCGGTTTCAGGGGCTCGATACGGTATTACAGTTATACGTCGAATCGCTTGCACAAGGCACGCTTCTCGATACCGAGTTTTGGTTTATGGGCGACGGCAAGGCCAAGGCGCAGCTTGTTGAGATTGCTGGCGAGCATTTGAACAAACGGGTGTTTTTCTTGCCGCACAGTCCACTGCCGGCAGCCAGGCGTGCGATGCAAATGTGTGACGCCGGTTTGATCAGCTTATCAAAAGATATTTTCCGTTACGCTTTCCCCAGCAAGCTGATGACCTACCTTTCAGAGGGCTGCACGATACTCGCTGCAATCGAAAAAGACAGTGCCTTGGCGACTCTCATTGATACGCATCATATCGGTGAAGTTATTGATGTGGCGAAGCCGGATGAGTTCATTAAGAGGATAGAGGCGTTGAGTATGAGCAAAGAGGAGCGGTTACAGCGATCCCTGCGTATTCGGTCCGTATCAAACGAGTTATTTTCGCAGGAAAAGGTTCTGGATGTGTGGTCGGAGTTGGCCAAAGAGGTATCGCAAAGGGTGTCGCATGAGGTGTGAACCAATCGTCATCATCGGAGCGCCACGCTCTGGTACCAACATGTTGCGTGATCTTTTGGTCGACCTGGATTCGTTTCATACCTGGCCATGCGACGAAATCAATTATATATGGCGCTATGGCAATGCACGTTATCCGTCCGATGAGCTCACGTCAGAAATGGCGACGCCAAAAATAGTTGACTATATTCGCAGACAGTTCGGCAAGATAGAAAAGCCGAGAATGCGCACAATCGAAAAAACGTGCGCCAACTCGTTACGCGTGCCATTTGTCGAAAAGATACTTCCCGAGGCACGATATATCTTTATTGTGCGCGATGGTGTTGATGTGGTGCGGTCGTCGATCAAACGCTGGACATCGAAGATGGACATTCCGTATCTAGCCCGCAAAGCACGTTATGTACCGTTTGCTGACCTGCCATACTACTCAATTCGCTATTTTCGTACGCGCGTCCACAAACTGTTCTCGGAAGAGAATCGACTGTCCTTTTGGGGGCCGCAGTTAGATTGTATGCCTAATTATCTCGAAAAGTATTCGCTAGAGCAGGTGTGCGCGCTGCAGTGGAAGCACTGCGTGGAGAGTGCGGCGTCGGCGCTGGGTACCTTGGATTCGGCGAGAGTCCATCGGTTGCGCTATGAAGACATAGTTCGCCAGCCCAAAGAAGAACTTGGAAAAATACTCACTTTTTTGGGGTCGACTGACTCCAGCGAGGAGATCGCCAGAGTGGTCGGCACGGTGAGGACCGACAGTGTAGGAAAGGGCAGGGACCGGCTCGCGCCTGAAATTCGAGAGAACATTCACCCGCTGATTCAGTCTACACTTGAACAACTAGGGTACGAGTAGCGCAAAAGAACCGACGTAATGCCTGTGGGTTTGATGATGCACTATTCCGTTTATGCTGATGGAAACGGGATACCAGACTACGGCGATAAGGTTAAGTAAGCAGTGAGTTGTGGCGTGTCGTTAGGAATCGCGCTGTTGTTAGAAAAAGTGTTCAGACCCGAATATGATGCCAATGCGGCCGGATGGGTTCTGACAAAATAGTCATAGAGAATCACAATGTCAGATCCACTCAATCAATGGCCTACTTGGCCGTCCTACGATGAAGAGCAAGTGTTAGCCGTTTCGAATGTGTTGCGGTCCGGTAAAGTCAATTACTGGACTGGTAAGGAAGGACGAAACTTTGAGAAGCAATTTGCTGAGTATACTGGCACGCAGTTTGGCATTGCGGTATCCAACGGCTCCGTTTCGCTCGATATGGCTCTTGAGGTTCTTGGTGTCGGACCTGGTGACGACGTAATTGTTACGCCTCGGAGCTTTGTGATATCGGCGAGCGCGGTGCTGCGGCGGGGTGCGCGACCTGTCTTTGCGGACATTGACCGTGACAGTCAGAACATTACTCCAGCGAGCGTTGAACGGATGTTAACTCCTCAAACCAAGGCAATTATTGCGGTTCACCTGGCCGGTTGGCCGTGCGATATGGATGGTTTGATCGCGCTGTGTTCATCTCGCGGTATACACATAATCGAGGATTGTGCTCAGGCACATGGCGCCGAATTTCGAGGCAAGAAAGTAGGGTCAATGGGGGTTTTGGGGTCGTTTTCCTTTTGTACCGACAAGATCATGACAACCGGTGGCGAAGGTGGCGTTATCACTCTCAACGATGCGGACTTGTATCAAGCGCTCTGGTCGCTAAAAGATCATGGTAAAAGTCAAAGCAAAAGTGAGCAACCGGGCGAGCCCGGATTGTTCAAGTTTATGATCGAAGGCGTTGGCAGCAACTACCGAATGACAGAGATGCAGTCATCGATGGCGAGGGTTCAACTTGGCCATCTGGAAGACTGGGTTGCCAAACGAAGACAGTTCGCCGCTCAGCTCAATCAAGGATTTTCGTCTGTCGCCGGTCTTCGCTTGACCTTACCACCTGACGACATCAAGCATGCTTACTACAAGTTTTACGCCTTCGTCGATGCGCCGCGTCTAAAAGCCGGGTGGGATCGCAACCGAATACTCGTCGAGCTAATCGAACGCGGTGTGCCGGTTGGTTCTGGTTCGTGTTCAGAAATTTATCAGGAACACGCTTTTCAGTCGATGGGTCTCGCGCCTGAGAAACCGCTGTCAGTTGCGCATGAGCTTGGGCAAACATCGATCATGTTTCAGGTGCATCCCACTCTAACTACCGAGCACATCGCACGCGTTATCGAAGAAACTATCGACGTGATGAAACGTGCGACAAAGTAGGGCGCACGCGGTGGACTTGATTCTGTCGCGTGCGGCGTGTCAGGAAACGCGGCTCAGAATGACTTCAAACCCTTCGGCGTAGTGGTAGCCCACTTCTGATCCATACACGGCTGCCCTGTCTCGCACAGCTTTCACGCTTCGTGGATGTGGGTAATCACGCAACTCATCCTTATAGCATTCCAACGCTTTGAGCTTAGTGTCGATGGTGGCGCTGATATCAACAAATAGGTTGGGCACAAAATACGTGTCGGCGGTGCGGCCACCCCATTCGGTGGCGGAGTTCACTTGATAGGCCAGAATATTCTTCACAGGTTGATCGACCACTGGGCGCGTGGCGACAAGCAGAGACTCGTAGATTAGTTGATGATCGCGATTAATGTCGTTGCGGTTGTGCACGAACACGGTCTCGAATTGGCGCTCGGCAATGATTGCTTCGATGGCTTTATTGAGACTGACATGATCGACGGAGTCGAGTTTCATGTCGGGAAACGTCCATTGAATAACGTTGTCGGTGCCGATCAGTTTGTTGGCTTCTTCAAGCGAGCGAGATTTACTTTCGACAATTTCAGCGTTCCCGGCATACTGGGTTGAGCTGCCATCAGTGACGATGACAACGGTAACCCGGCCTCCGTTGGCCTTAATACGGGGTATGGTACCCCCGACGCCAAGCACTTCGTCATCGGGATGCGCCGCCAATACAAGCGTATTGCCAAAGTTAAGCATTAGTCCAACCTCTTTTGTAACGCACGGATGGCTTCCTTGATAGCGAACACTTCGTCATGCAGGCGGTAATTGAAATGTTGTCCCACACGAAAGGTGGAGGCGGGTATCGCCGTGCCCGACTGAGTAAAGCTGCTTAGCCAAAGTGGCTTGTCACTGGCCTGCACCAGCACTTGATCGTCCGCCACCGCCAGTATTTGGCCGGTAGTGCCCATGATCTGCGGTGCGTTGTTTGGATGGGCTTCCCAGACCTCAAATTTGGTGTCTTCGTAATAGACATAGGCCCCTGGATAGGGGTGTGAGACCGCACGGATCAGACGGTCGATTTGACTCGCGCCGGCGGCGAAATCGACGAACCCATCAGCCGGACCGCGCCTGGCTCGATAGGTTGCTTGTTCGGCGTCTTGAGGCAGGAACTCGATTGTGCCGGAAACAATTTTATCGTGCAGCTGACAAAAACCATCGCGAAGGTTATGCGCGACGAGCTGGTAGACTTCGTTGGCGTACGCACGCTCGGGGATCGAGAAGCGGTTTCGCTGCAATAGGTCGCCGGTGTCGGCGCCGAGTTCCATTTTGAAAAAGCTCACGGCTGATTCGCGGTGTGCTTGCAAAATAGTCCAAGGCACCGGTGCGCGACCGCGTCCCTTGGGGAGCGGCGACGGATGACTGCCGATGACCCACTGTTTGGCCAATGATAGAAACTCTTGCTTGAAAAGCTGGCTCGTGCCGAGTGTGAAGATGTAGTCGGGATCGAGTGCTTTGACGCGAGCGAGAGTTTCTTCTGAGTTAATGTCGAGCGTGTCGATAACGGTGATGTCGTGCTCGTGACAGAGAGGATGCAGATCGACGTAGTCGCAGACATTTCCTCGGTTGCCCGAAGGCCGGGTTACTAAGCCCACCACATTGATGTTGTGCGAAATGATGCCACGCAAGGCGATCTCGCTTTCTAGGTTGGATCCGACACATACGATTTTGGGGAGGCTCAAGGTTTTTGCCACTCGTCAGCGCTACCGGGATGGGTTTCTGCCCGGTTGGTTAGAATAAGCAGAGCGGTTTTAACTAAAATTTTTATGTCATTGAAGAAAGAACGATTACGAATATAGTCTAGGTCGAATTCGATACGCTCAGGCCAGGACAAAGATGTGTTTCCCGAGATCTGTGCAAGCCCGGTCAGTCCGGGTGTGCAAGCGAATCGCCCTCGCTGTGTTTCGTTCATGCGGTCGTAGTCTTCCCGTACAGTGGGTCGTGGTCCCACGAGCGCCATGCTTCCCTCGAGCACATTGAGTAGCTGAGGGAGCTCGTCGAGTTTCGTTTTGCGAAGCAGTCGAGCACCTCGAAATAACCGTGGATCATTTTCGACTGTGACGCTGCCGGTGTGAGCACGCTCAGTGGCGACATGCATGGTGCGAAGCTTGTAAATGTCGAACAGTTTACCGTCGCGCCCAACGCGCTGCTGCTTAAAAAGCCACGGACCAGGCGATGCAATTTTGATCCAGATCGCAGCAAAGATCAGCACCGGCGCAAGCACAATCAGGGCCGCTAGCGAAATGACGATGTTGGACACTCTTCCCATACGGTATTTAACCACCGAAAAGGGGGGGAAATCTACAAAGACACCGGTTGCGGCCTTTCCTTGTGATGAGTTGAATAACGCGTGTGAGAGGTCTGTTTTCCTACGGCTTGAGCGCGGAAGATCAGAATGGAATGTCAGTATTGGCCTAAACGGGACGGTCCAGAGAATTTGGCGAAACGAGCCGATTTTTTAGTGATCCTCAACCGTGATTATGAGCTCCCAGGTCGGTTTCCCTCGAGAAAGCGCGCCTATCGAATCGGCCCTTTGGGTAAGGTGGCATAGAGACAGAATGTCGATCGAATGGACCGTCATGAAACGGAACTGGCTTATGATCGGATGGAGGCTTGGCATCCTAGATTGGTATCTGCTCGGGTCGATCTCTTGCCGTAGCCTGCGGTCCGATATGGCGTATCGCCCTGGATCTCATGCCCGATCTTGCTGATTCGGGGCCGGGCCCCATTTATCCTGCAGGCGGCCCTTGAGAAACAGAAAAAAATCAATTAGATAGTGGATTAAAGAAACCTCTCGACACAGCCAGACTTTCTGTTAGAATGCCCAATCTTGGCGAATCGGGAACCTTGGGCCTCCCACAAAATGTCGCCAACTGTTCGTCCCGTCCCCTTCGTCTAGAGGCCCAGGACTCCGCCCTTTCACGGCGGCAACAGGGGTTCGAATCCCCTAGGGGACGCCATCTAATTAAAATGCCCCCTGCGCCTCTGGCGCAGGGGGCTTTTTAATTTGTCGAGGTCTTCTAGAAGTAAGGGAGCCGTTTTATGAGCGCAGCAAATGGAACGGGGTTCGACCAATCGCGCCAGCGATTGGCGACGAGCGCCTTAGGTGCGAAGCCCGCCGGGTCAAAACCGCCCTGAGGTTGTATTCAGCGACCTTCAGGACGATCATCGCGCAATTAATCGGTGGCGTATCTCAATCGATTGTGTGCCCTTACGTTAGTGCGAACTGATTAAGCTGACCACACTCAATTGCCCATCATGGAGCGAACTTCGCACTCGGGATAAAAGTCCACCGAGTCTCCGCCAGATCTGGCGTCGATCACTTCCGTGATTTCGCCGGTCGTCAAGTCTTCAATTTTTATTGGGTACTGGTTCTTAAACTGCTCGCTGAACAGCACGCCCGTGAGTTCTGTTTCCATCAGTGCACCGCCACCGAGCTTAGCGAGGTAATCTTCGTACGTTGATGCCATGGCCTCCATAGCGCGACGAATGTCTTTGCCGCCGTCGATTTTGCGGGTACTGACCGTCCAGATGCGGTGTTTTTCAGCGCCACTTTCGTCAACGACTGAATAACCTTTGGCCTTATACTTGCCGATTGTTTTGGTCTCGCCAAGCGACCTTGCGGTCATGGTGCCCCGCGGTTTGGCATCGGTAATGTTCATCATTGGATTGATTAGCTGATTAAGCGCCTTTTCCTGTTCAGCAGACATTCCCTGTTTTCGAGCTTCTTGCATAGCTTCTGCAATCTGGGCGTTCGCTTTTGCCATGGCATCGGCCATTTGCTTTTGCATGTCACCCATCTTCATTCCACCCATAGCGGCGTCCAGCCCCATTGGTGCCTGCGAGTCAGCGGTCAGTTTTCGACACACCGTACCGTCAAGATCGACGATCGCCTCGCCGCGGCTTTGAAAGAGCGTGACTTCCTGGATTTTGCCCAAATGGTATTCAACCTGTGCATCGTTGCTCGATGCGGAGCCGGCTGCCGACATGGTAGAGCTCGTGCTGAAATTTCTTTCCTCAATACGCAAATCGCCCGAGGAATTGGCATAGGTGTCAATGCGGGAAATTTTGGTGTCGCCAATCCGTACTTCAGCAGTGATTTGTGCGGCTAAGACCGAACTGGACACCCCAAAGAGAAAGAAAATGAGGGTGAGTTTTTTCATGGCTTTATCCTAATGAGCAGTGCAAAACATTGGGCTACGCTACGAGACGCCAGTAGTGAACTCAATTAGGGCAGACGTACTAGTCGGGCCCAAATGCTGCTACTAAAGGCGTTTGGCGACGAGTAGTGCATGTGTACTAGGGCTTGTTGAGCACTGTTTCGCTATCATCCTCGCGACCGATGTGTAGCAGACGCAGCCTTGGGGGTAATCATGTTCAGGAACGCCATCGCGATTTTCATCTTCGTCTTTGTGTGGATGGTTCAGGCCGAACCCTGTTCTGCGGCGCCGATGTCGGCATTTGTTAGCGATTACTACTCGGATGCCTTTGAGGCGGTCAGTTCCAAGATTGACTTTGTGCCTTATCGCGGGGCGCTCAGAGATGCCGAGGGCACCGCCAGAGACGAGCGAGGCAATTCGGTGGACCAATCTCTGCTTCTTGCGGCGGCCATACGCGACTCGGTGCATGCGGTGCGCTTTGTTGAAGGTGGGTTAAATAAAGAGGCGATCGCGCAACTGCTTGGTCATTCTCATTCCAGTCCATTTGACTACTCCGCTGCCGGTCAAGTATCGACATCGAGAAATCGATACGATCCAGTGAACGACCGACAGATGCAACGCGTCGTCCGTCAACACGTATGGCTCGAAGTTCAGCTGGAAGAGAATGGCGATTGGATTGCCTTGGACCCCTCCTTTCCCAATGCCCAGCCCGGCCAATCATTCGGTACCGTTTCCAAGACTCATGAAACACTGCCGAGCCAGCTCCAGCAGAAGCTAAAGTTCACGTTGTATCGCCAAACGGCGAGCGGTGCGCGTCAGCGTGTAGGCGGTGTTCGCGGCACAGTGTCTGAGTTGACGGGGCATCCGATTTCAATTGTGCTGCGTGGGATTCCGCAATACGAACCGCGCCAAGAAGGTGATCAGGAAATAGATCGTGGCTTATTGGATAGCAAACCAGGCGGTCTACTTGGTGGCGGTTTCGGTATGGGAGGGTCAAATGACACTGCTCAGGAAAAAGACCAGGCAGCGTCCATTCAAAACAACAGCGTTGACCGTCAACTGATCGGTGTTGAATATCGCGGTGAATTCAGCGTGAAAGGGGAAAAGCCCGATTCACTTAAGGCAACGACCGTTGCTATCGAAGAGGCGTCGAACCGCATTGTGCGCGAGTGGCTGGAGATTGAGCTGCGTGTGCCCGGCCAGCGGACACGGAAAATTCAGCGTGATTTGTTTGTTTCAGCAAACGAAAAGGATCGGCCAGCTGACATTCGACGGTACAGTATTGCGGTCATCGCGGGATTGATGAACCAAAGCGAATTTGAGTTACAGCGGGCGCGTTTGCAACCCCAAGTAGTGAGTCACGCAAAAAGTGAGTTGAACGCCATTGGTACTATCGAAAATGTAAATGAACGAGCGTCAAAGCTCATCGAACTCGAGGCGGTGCATGCGTTTACGCCGTATCTACTTAATCTTGCGTTTGCTATGGAGTCTGATGCGATGACCCATCGTTTGGCGCGCGGGGCTGGAGTGAGAGTGATTCATTCGACACCGCGAATTCTCATCAGTAGCGTTGAGACCGGTGTCGACAGCGACGCTGACATCACGACCGACATAACGCTCGATTTGCGGTTGGACGAGGTGGTTGCATTGCCTTATGAGGGAATGCCAAAGGGCGTGGCATCACTATTTCAACGCGCACGTGGCATGCAGGAGTCTCATTTGGAGGGGAGTGTTCTGGAACGATTTGTAGCGGATCCGAGCAAGGTTATTACCACCACCCGACTGATGGACGCGGCCCAGCGACAGGGTAAACAGCTATTGGTGCTGACACAGAAGAGTAAGGAAGTGCTCAGTGAGTTGATGCTGCCAAAAATTGTGTTGCAACGCTTGGAGGCAACCCTAGAGGAGGGGTATCAGGTCATCATTCCTTCCAGTGCCGTGCAGTTGTTTGGTTCCGCACACTGGGGTTGGTGGAGTGTTGATCAGACAACGGGTGCTTTTGTGGGTGTCATGGAAAGTGGTCAGCACCAGGCGATGGGTCAGTACTCCCTCACGCTTGAAAAGATTGGCGTGAATGACGCCATGGGCTTCGTAATAGGGGCGCTCACAGGGTCCACGGCAACCATGACCCTGTATTCGGCAAAAATGATTGAATACGGACAAGTCACCGAGCAATTGATCGCCGAGGTGGCCGCCGGAATTGAGCGGTTAACCTGCGTCACCTGCCCAAGTTTCGAAGTCGTCGTATCGCCAGTGGCCGCGTCCGCTAGCATTGGGTCTCAGTGCTTTGAGGAGAGTGGTTACTCAATTGGAACTGGCGCTGGTGTCAGCGGCAGTATCAGTTTCTGCGAGAAATACAAATTGGGAATTTCTTGTGCTGCCAGCCTCATGCTGGGTACGTTTGAGGTTGAAGGAAACGTGGGTGTTGGTCCGAATGTGAATCTAGATCTGGGGCCACTTAGTTGCGATTAACGCCCATGTTGACGTCGTTCCTGACTGTATTTTGGACGCTAGGGGTGTGTGCTCAGACCTTGACCTTACCCAGCGACAGTGCGCAAGACGTCCGTGAGGCGGCGACTGCTACTGAGATCGAACCCAACAACCGGCGGTCCGAGGCGACTGAGGTTGATGTGGAATGGCCGATTCGAGGCAGTCTGGGAATCGGTGATGTCGACTATTTTCGGTTCTCCATCGGGGACGAGAATGTCAATCGGGATATTGGTTTTGACCTTTCAACTGCCGTCAGAGTTGACTTGTGTCTGTACGGCAGCGCGGGCAAAAAGATCAAATGCACACGTGGCCATCGCACCATCTTCTCGGGACTGACGCTAAAGGGCGACTATCTACTGTCTATCTCGACGGTCGCCAGACAAAAAAATGCCATCGCCTACTCCCTCAAGATGACTGGGTCTCGGCCTAATCGAACGAACGAAGAGGTTGAGCCAAATGACCGAGCAGAAGATGCCTCTCTCCTAAATTCAGAAGGCCTGATCAAAGGAACGATCAGCGAAGACGATGTGGATGCTTTGCGTTTTCGTGTGAGTGGCGAGCGCAAGATGTGGCGCATCGTCGCTTCCAGCGAAGGCATTAATGCGATCTCGTTGGAGACGTCGGGAGGCCGGGAACTGCAACAGCGCAGTGGCAGCAAGAGTGAGCGTGTTCTGGACTTTCTGTTTTTGCCGCAAGGGGACTATATCGTCAAGCTGAAGGGCAAAAAGACTGCTGTGGATGAGCCGTATACGCTGACGGTTGAGGGGGTAGGGGCGCTCGAAGAGCGTGCTGCGAAGATGGCTGCCGATGATCACGGTTCACTGTCGTCTGCCGGAGCGCGAATTGAAACCGAGCCGAACGACCATAGAAGCCAAGCGCAGCGTATGCAATTTGCGTTGGATTACATCGGTGAATTGGCGCGCGGCGATACGGACTACTATCGGTTTTACTTGCCCGGCCATGCTCGCGTACGCTTCGACGCAACACCGGCCGGCGACGGCCAACTGAGTATAGCGGTCGATGGAAATCGAATCGGTAGCAGTCGGCAACCCAACGAATCGCTGCAGATAGAGCAGGATCTGTTGCCCGGAGATCATTTGCTGCGGCTACGCAGCAGCCGTCCGGGGCAGGGGACCTATCGCCTGCAGGCCGTGATCATCGATCCATTTATCGAGCCGGACAATGAATTGTCGTCGATTGAGGTGAAGATTACTGGCGACACACCAACACTGGCAGCGTATGAAGAGACGGGACAAAGACTCAAGTTGGCGATGCGTGTGCAAAATAAGGCAGACCAGGTAGAGAATCTCACAGTCGTTTCAGCAAGTAGCCATGCGGGTGTCCATGTTCAGAGTGATCAACCGGCGTTGACGCTAAATCCGGGTGAAGCTAAGCGAGTGACCTTTGATATTCAGGTGCAACCGGACCTACGTGACGATCTGGATACTCTGATTTCAATGGGCGTTAGGACTCGCTCAAATGACTACACGGGTAATTCGATATTTCTTGACGCCGCGTGCGGTGTGACGCCGGTTAATGCCACTCGTCTCTGGCCAATTCCTGAGGCTTTGTTGGGGCAGGTTAATGCCGCTTGGACGGGCATGGGCGGACGACTGTTGGACGCTGGCCGGCACGGAGGTAGAGCAACCGATGACGTCGTCACCCGATCTGCCGGCGCCTGGCATCCCAAGCCGGGTGTCTACACGGTAGAGCTCGGTGGCGACAAGCCGTTGACCGTCATTGGTACGATTATTCATCCGACCGGTTCCCCCCACACTGAGAATCAACTCAAGGAGTTTGCTCTGGAGCTGTCTACTGATGGTAAGCACTTCACGTCGGTACTCGAAGGGTCTCTTCGCGCGGATGCGCAAGAGCAAGGTTTCGTTCTTGAGCAACCTGGCAAAGCGCGATTTGCGCGGTTGCGAATGCTCAATAGCTACAAAGGGGAGAATCGCGAAATCGCGTTTGGCGAATGGAAAGTCATCGTCAGCGACTCGCCTGCCGAAGTCCTCGGTACTGCGGTCAACATTGCAGACAATCAGTTGGGTGGCTACGACGTGTATAGCCTCCCGTTTACCGGTGGTCGCTGTTGCCATGAGACATTTAGTACCGCAGCGGAAGATGGGCAGTTTTCTGGGTCGCATGAGAAGTATGAATGGGTGATGGGTTTTCGTAATAACCGCGCTGCAAAAATCGCATCGTTGCAATGGGTTTCATCTGAACAGTGGGGCGTGAAAAATACCAATCGGTTTTTCAGTGACGTGGATATTGCGGTCGCGATGGACAGTCCGACCGGGCCGTGGCGGCCTTTGGCCAAGTGGCCCTTGAAGCGAGACAGCGACAACGTGGCAACGTTGCAGCTGGATTCACCGGTTTGGGCTCGATTTGTCAAGTTCCGTGCTGCACCGCCAGCCGGTGTGCCGATTGTCCCGAAACACGTCAAGATTATTGAGGCCGCAACGAGCCTTGATTACCAGTCGGTCGTTGGAGAATGGGGCTATGCAACAAAAGCGGCATCCTTCGAGCGTTATGCAGCCCAAGATGCGTACGAAGCTGTTACACAACGCGATGCCGGTGATAGTCGAGCTTCGGCATCATTATTGACTGTCGATAATCGAGTCGGCGGCACGGTTCTTGTGGGGGAAGATGAGGACTGGTATCGGGTGAGCGTGTCCACCGGATCCAATACGCTTTTATGGCGATTACACAATCGATCATCCATCGAATACGCTTACCAGCTGTATGATTCGGCGGGTCGTGAGGTGGTAACAGAGTCGCGCACCGTCGACGAGTATTTGGAACTCAGTAGTCGCGTTCAACCCGGGGAATACTATTTGAAGTTGTATGAGCCAAAGCGCTCCGTCCTTTTTTCTTGGGACACGAGTGGCAGTGTCGGCCCGTACTACGATGTCATTGATCACACCATGAAAGCGTTTGCCGACGGCATCAGACAAGAGCGCGAGGAAGTCAATTTGATTCCGTTTAATGATCCTGAGCCTGTTCTATTATTGGATCAATGGAGCAGTGATCCGAGCGGAGTGTCACAAGCAATTGTCAATTCAGGAAGGAGGTTCGGTTCCAGTAATGCCGAGTCGGCCCTACTCATGGCGACAACAGAATTAAAAGATCGTGTGGGCACAAAGGCGATATTGTTTGTGACCGATGCAGAAACCGATGGACTGCAGAGAACGGGCGACTTGTGGCGCGCATTGAGTGAGGTAAGACCACGCGTATTCAGTTTCGAGCTAAGTTCCAAAGGGCGGGCGACACCACAGGATATGATGCAAAGCTATGCAGCCGTCAATAATGGCTATTACGACTACGCGTTAACGGCGGGATCGCTACAGGTTGGGTTTGATCGGGCAATATGCAAGATTCGTCGACCCAAACCCTACAGCATCAGTGCACACTACGATGAGCGAGCGCTTCCCGATCCTGGCAGCCTCAAAGTTGAACTGGAGCGCTCGCTCTCACAACAGGATGCGGTTGAGGTGATTCTGGACGCATCTGGGAGTATGTATAAGAAACTGGGTGATGAATTTCGTTACCAAATTTCACTCGATGTGCTCGATGATTTAGTCACGAATGGACTACCGGATCAGATCGGTTTCGCTTTGCGCGTGTTTGGTAATCGCGAGGCCAGTAGTTGCCGCACCGATCTGGAGATTCCCTTGGCGTCGCTCGACCGCACAGCTGTTCGTGAGAAAATCAAAAGAATCAGGCCGCAGCCCTACGCCTACACTCCGCTTGCGGCCTCCATACGCCGTGTCGCGACCGATTTGCGGTTATCAAAAGGTCGCAAGACTGTGGTGCTCATTACCGACGGGGAAGAATCCTGTGATGGCGATGTGAGCGAGGCGATCAATGCGCTTCGCGAAAACGACATAGACGTACAATTGAACATCATTGGATTTGACGTTGATGCAGACAATGAGAAGAAAGCACGTGAGGCGTTTCAGCGTTGGGCCAAGCTTGGCGGGGGCGCTTATTTTGATGCCGACAGCGCCGATGGGCTGGCGGATTCTCTGGCGCTGGCAACCCGTATTTCGGTGGCCTTTGACGTTGAGGATGCAAACGGCGACAGTGTGGCAAGCGGTATGACGAACGGGCCGACGCTAAGTTTGTTACCCGGCGAGTACACGATCACGTTTGCCGACGATTCGATCGCATCGCAAGCTATCGAGATTATCAGTGGGGAAATTACCCGGCTAGTGGTTGAGTAAGTAGAGGATCTTTCGCAGAATTAGGGATCTATCGGAACCCGTAGGTTGCCGCTAGCGAGGCGGCAGCTGAACGTGAACTGACACCCAGTGACTTGAGCATAGCGGATACGTGAATGCGCACCGTATAGGGTGATAGGCCCAGTGTGCGCGCAATCTCTTTGTTGGATTGGCCTTTAGCGATGAGTTTCAACACGTCGATCTGCCTTGGCGAAAGGGCCGCGAGGGGGTCCTCTTGATTCACGTCGTCTTGTTGAAAATCGCCCTGACTGGATGCCATGAGGGTCACCGTCTCACCGTCCAGTACATTGACGATTGCCGTCGAGATGAACTCCGGTTTGACTGCTTTGGATACAAAGCCGTTAATGCCCGTCGCCATTATCTCGTTGATGGTATCACTGTCGCGCATCATCGAGATCACCAGGATTGGCGTAAACGGGAGCTGTTGTCGCAGCTTTGGCAGATCCTTCTGGTGATCAAAACCAGGAAAGAAAAGGTCGAGTATGGCGATATCCGGCGATGGATTCACGACCAGCGCATCCCTCACACCGGCGATGTCGCCCGCCTCATGTATTGTGATGCCGGCATAAAGACGCGTCAGCATCAGGCAGATGCCTTCTCGAAAAATCGGGTGGTCATCGGCGACGAGCGCTTGCACGGGAATTCCTTACTCGCAATTAGGTATTGAGTGTACCCGAGCTTAAGCTCTGTGCCATTAGTACGGAAGCACTAATGCAGGTGGTACGCGATCTCAAGGGGTTTTGGTACTATGTTTTGGTAGATGTGCCGGAGATATGCGCGCTCTCATGCTTGGAATGTTATTCCCTAAATCCAGTAATGCTGACACCAGGAATTTTCTCCAACTTTGGTTGCGACCTAAGTCTGCGTTGCCACTGCTTGCCTTTAACGTAATCGTTGCAGTTTTCTTTGTGTTGGTTTTCTGGCGGGAACACTCGCGCGAAGATCTTACGGTTTGGTTAGTGGTTATTATTGGATTAAGTGTTTTAGAAATTGCTTTCCGGCGACTTGGATGTGGGCTATCGCAGCTGAGTGACGATACGACCGCAAGACTCGTGCTGGTTGTGGATGTGATGATCGGATGCTGTTGGGCGTATGCGTCGTGGCGCTACTTTTCCGCCGAGTTACCGTATTTGTTGTTGTTCTTTTTATTGTTGATTGCGATCTGCACAGTCGTCTTTCAGCATCTCTTAATCGTGCCTATGGTTCTTCGCGTTGGCGTCGCGCTTCCCGTAGCCGCATTACAAGTCTATGGCGTGGGTGACAACCTCTCTATCGTGCAGGCATCGGTTCTAATTGCCATTTGGTTGGGGGTGTTATTTTTGGGGCTGCGGTTACACTTTTCTGTACGTCAGCGCGTGGCATTGATAGCAAGTCGAAATTCACTGCTTGCGAAAGTTGAAGAAAGTGCGCGGGAACTTGATCAGGCGCGTGTTCGTGAGGAAGAGTCCCGGCGTCAGGCAGAGTCGGCCAATCTGGCAAAATCGCGTTTTCTGGCGCATTCCAGTCATGACCTGCGTCAACCGCTCCATGCAACGAGCTTGCTATTGGAGTCGATTGATGATGAACAGCTCGACGAGCAGACGACCCATACCATCGGTCGCGTACGTAAGTCGGTTGAATCGCTGGCCGGGCTGTTTGATTCATTATTGGATTTGACACTGTTGGACACCGGGCAGGTCTCAATTCGGCATGAGACGTTTGAGGTTAGCGAAGTCATCAAGGAAATTGGCTTTGAGTTCTCTGCTGCCGCAACCCATCATCAAGTGGCGTTGATTACCGATCCTACCTCGAGATGGATTCATTCGGACATCACAGTGATTCGACGAATTCTACAGAACCTGGTCGCTAACGCGATAAGGCATGCGGATGGTCAGCAAGTGTCCATTGTGGCGAGTGAGCGGGATGATGGAATTTGGCTGGAAGTGCGAGATACAGGGATCGGGATTAGCGAACAAGATCAAGTACGGATTTTCGAAGAGTTTACCCGATTAGACTCGAACAGAATGGATAAGTCATACAGTAGCCTTGGTCTGGGTCTAGCCATCGTTAGTCGTCTCGCAAAGCTCATTCAAAAGCAGATTGATTTGACATCAGAACCTGGTCGCGGAAGTGTTTTTCGGGTCGGTCCGTTCAAAATGCAGTCAGCGGCGGTTGCGAAGACCTTGCGTGCCGAAAGGGACAAGCGTTCAATGGAGCCGCTTCGTGTGTTAATCGTAGATGACGATCCGGATACGCTGCGTGCCACAGGTAAGCTGTTGAAGAAGTGGCGATTCGTCGTTGAGATGAACAATGGTATTGAGCCTTTATCCCAAGACAAACCCGATGTATTGATTTGTGACTTCGAGTTGGGTGATCATAAAACGGGGGTCGATATTATGCGTGAGGTACGCCAAGAACACGGATCCGTCATCCCAGCTCTTTTGATTTCCGGCAACACGTCACCGGAGCTCGCCGCCCTAGCGTTAACGGAGGGCGTTCCGTTGTTGCACAAACCGGTTCGAGCGGCACAACTTAAATCGGCGATTCTGACTCTGCTGGGAAACACCGCTAAACGATCTCAAACGTCTCAAAAATCATAATGTAGTGGGGGTAGGGATGACTGCCAATGATTCGCCGAACAGCGATCCTAAAGGAAATGTTGCCAAAGACATCCGTAGCGACCTTGACGCACTACGGGCGCTGGATGAGTCCGAGTCTCGAGCAAATTGGGGTCCTGCCGTTGCAATACTCGTTTTACTGGTTTGTACGTTTGCGTTTGTCGGGTGGTTTGGGTTTGATCAGAAAAACAGTGATTCCCCGCTGGTCTATAGTGAGAAGGTCGCCGTCGACCAAGCATTAGTCGGTGGATCATGGGTTGCGGAGGCCTTAAATCAAGCACTGAACGCAACTTTACGTTCTAGCGAATACGTGCGGGTTGCCAATGTGACCGAATCCGCTCAGTTGGGCCGACGCTTTGGCGGTAAAGTGCAAACCCAGTCGAGCAAAGACGCGCCCTGGGTTCTTCAGACAGTCGTGAGTGGCAGCGATGATGATGTGCTATCCATAACCTTGGTGCTTGTTGACAATAGTGGCGAATCCGCGCAGCGCAGTGCGACGATCGTCGGCACGAAGAATGGGATTTTCGACCTGGCAATTCGCTGCGCTGAGCAAGTGCACGCCTGGTTTGGTATCGATGGCCTTGCACGCGACACGGTCTCATTTGCCAACAATGAAATTCCTGGTCCTAAAGCCAGTCGCCTTTATGGGTCCGGCATGGCGGCACTAGAGTCGCTCGATCCAACTAAAGCGATTGAGTACTTTGATCAAGCGTTGGCAGTATCGCCGAACAACCCCACAATTTTAGAGGGTTTGGCGAGGGCTTGGTTGCAACTTGGCTACCGAGACAAGTACGTCGATGCGGCGAAGCGAGCGTTTGAAGCCAGCGACAAGCTGTCACGCAAGCGTCAATTGGAGCTCGAAGCTCGTTATGCGGTTGCCACGGAGACATGGGAGCGGGCGTCGCAGGTCTACGGCGCCCTAAAAGAATTCAGCCCTGACGATCTGAGTTATCGGTTGGCTTTGGCCGAAACCCTGGTGAGTCAGAATTTGGGTGATGAGTTTGAAAAGAGCATTGCGGAAATGCGTTCTCTGGGCGGCGGGCTCGGTGCGGACCCACGCATTGATTTGACCGAATCATGGTATTGGTATGTGGTCGGTGACTACAGTCAGTGTGCGGCACTGGCAACGAAAGCAAAACAAAAAGCCAGCGAAAGGTCGCATCTGATGGCCGAAGCGCTCGTTGCCTATTCTCGTTGTGATGATAACTACAATCCGACGCTTCTACTCGAAGCCCGAGCCATATTCAATGAACTAGGAATTACTTCTCGGGAACCAGAGATACTTCGCCAGCTGTCGCAGCATGAATACGCACAGGGCAACATGAGTGAGTATCTGGGCTATCTGGAAGACGCTGTCGCAGTGTCTCAAGAGATGGGCAACACGCCGCAGCTTGCGGCCTCCCAGAATTCGCTCGCGCAAGCCTATGACCTACACGGATGGCTGGAGCGCGGTCTCGCCTTAAAGAAGGAAGTTGCCGACTACCAGCGCGTTCGGGGGAACAAGAACCGGGAGTCGATTACGCTCGAGAATATTGGCGTATCGTTATTCAAATTGGGTCGTTACGAGGAGGCCTTGCGCTCCTACGCCTCTGCCGAGACGATCTTTCATGAAATCGGGGACAAGATTGGTATCGCCTGGTTACCTTTTCGGCGTGGGCAAATTGCCCTGCGTCAAGGGCGTCTAGATGAGGCGCGACGGTTAATGGAACAGGCTGCTGAAAACGCCCAAGAGCGTCCGGAGGGTAATCTTCTTCTAAACGCGCACTACGAACAAGGACTGTATCTGTTGTATGCCGGTCAATTTGATTCAGCGAGAGCACAATTGGAGAAAACGCTGAAGAAGTTCCAAGAGCTTGGGCTTGATCTGAGCAGTGCGGAAGCGGCTATTGCATTGGCACGTGTTTATCGTGCGCTCGGCGAGCCCGAAAGTGAGGAGGTACACCTTGATACGGCACAAGGGCTGATAACGGATGATGCCGCTTACCTGTCGCTCTCTATTGCGATTGAGATGATCGACTTTTCAAGTGCCGCGCCACCGCTAGAAATGGCCAATCGCTGCAATCGGTTGAGGCAATCTGTAAGCAATCAGGAACATTTGCTCTACGTGCTGCGAGCCCAAATCAATTTGGCGATGTGCTCGGTCATCGTGGATCAAGAGTCGGCCACGGATGCGCTTGACGATCTGGATGGAATTATTCACCAAGCGGAATCATTTGATGTTTTCGAAGCACAGATAGCCGGGAAAATTGCGAAGAGTGTCGTGTTGCGAATGCTCGGTGAATCGACCGAAGCCGACGCAGTAGAGGCGCAGGTGGCACAGCGGGTAGCGCAAAGCAATTGGTTGATACGATCCGTTCCAAAGAGTGTTCACTGAGAGGGTAAATCGGATAGCGTGTCGGCTGATTCCCGATTGGAGGGGTGGGGATCATTGGCAGAGGGAGAACGCTGATGCCACCTCGCACCAGTTTATGGACCAGGTTACCTTCCACCCCGTCGGAATGCCCAAGACGTTAAGCCTGTCCCGTGGACATAGCGACCAATCGGTTGTTCTTTTCGTTTGGCTGGGAATACCACGCGCGCCCGATATAGTTCTCCTTCGTTTCGGTCACAAGCTCCTCTTGTACCCGTGCGCGATAAGCGCACAATCTTAGGCCCCACACGGCGACTTGTGCCGCGTTGCGTTTGCAATTAGGCGCTGCAATCCGAATTTCGTGCAGCATTTCCATTCATATGTGAATACTGAGTCTCGTATGGCATTGGTCTGCGCGAATACAGGCTCATCGACGGTCGTCATTTGACGCCCTGTATTGGGCGGTTAGCGATTGAAAACCGTATGGTTTATACCGATTACTCCCATACGGTCGCGTGGCTAAGGTGCGTCACATTGCAGGCGTCGATCGGAATTCGCCCGATATGTCCTCGGTGTAAGGGAGCGTGCTAGACTCGATGACAATCGGCGGCATACTCAGAATAAATCGGCGGGGATCCATCGCACGAACGCAACAGTAGCCGCCTGTTCAGTTAATGTTTAGGGGGGGTACCACTATGATTCGGAACGCAACGGGTTGCGCGCTAGAGTACGCAGCAAATTCTGACACACGACACAATGCGCGCTTTAATGTGTCGATGGGCAAGGTATTCAGTGCGTTGGTCACCATGCTCGTCTCTTTGTCGTTTGCGACGGCGATCTCTGCGCAGGAGGCACCGTTTAATATTGGCTTGGTCGGCACATTTGATCAGGCGAATAACTACGCCGATATTTGGGGCGATGGCAATTACGCCTATCTTGCTCGATTCGGCGTTAACGAAATCAATATTGTGGATATCTCCAATCCTGCTTCGCCACAGTTAGCGGCGACTTACGACACGGGTGTCGGTGGAGCGAGCGCGCAAGACGTTAAAGTACACAACGACCTGATGTTCGTGAGCCTGGAAGGGGTTAGCCCCGGTGCGCAGATCGTTGATGTGCGCAATCCGGTTGCGCCGGTGAAGCTCACCGATATTACTGTCCGAACGGCGGTGCACAACACCTTTTATTATGAGGGCTGGTTGTACCTCGTGGACAGTCAATTAAACGAAGTCGACATTGTTGACCTGCGAAATTACGATCCTGACAGCGCGCCGAGCGTGATTGCGACAAGCACCTACGAAATGGTTAACGTCGGGAATCAGTTCGTGCACGACATTACGGTGCAGGATGATCGACTCTACGTGTCCGCCTGGGACTCGATTCGTATTTTTGATGTGTCGAACCTCGATAGTGGGCCACCGGTGTTTATGGGTTCGGCGCAAGGCAATGCCGTCCATGCGGCTTGGCCAACGGGTGACAATCGTTTCTTGGTGGTATCAGAAGAACGGGCGAGTGGTGGTTTGACGCTCTACGAACTCGATGACAATGGCACAACAGTCACCCTCACACTTCGCGATGCGCTCACGCTTGACTCCAGTCGCGCTTTCAGTACCCATAATCCCGTGGTGGTTGGTAATACGGTCTACGCTTCTTGGTATGAAGCCGGTTTGCAGGTGCTTGAAATCGACCCGGTGAGTGCTACCTGGGACGTTGTCGCCAGTTACGACACGTCACTCTTGACGGGTGCGAACGGTTTCTTTGACGGCAATTGGGGTGTCTACCCCTTTCTGGGTACCGATCGAGTTTTAGCCAGCGACGTGCAAAACGGTCTGTTTGTGCTTGATGTCGATCCCAATTTATTGCGATTTGATTTCCCGGGCGGACTGCCAACCACGGTGACACCACAGTCACCCACTGTGCTTCAATTAGTGATTTCAGAGATTGGATCACCACTTGATCCGGCTACGGCCACGCTTCAGCTGGCAATCGATGGCGTATCCCAAAGCCCGGTTGCCCTCAACAGTTTGGGCGGTGGCGTCTTCGAAGCGGTGTTACCCGCTGCAACGTGTGGCAGCGTGATCACCTACTCAGTGACCGCCCAAAATGCGCAGGGGGATACGTTTACCGAACCGTCGACGGGCAGTTATACGACCACCGCGGTGAGTCAGGTAGTGAATACGTTCAGCGATACGTTTGCATCCGACGCCGGGTGGTCGACCGTAGCCACGGACCTCACGACCGGAGAATGGGTGTTGGGTACGCCAATCGGCACCGGCGCGCAACCGGGCGGGGGATGGCCAGGCGATGCCGACAACCAGTGCTATTTCACCGGACAGGGCACACCGGGTGGTGGTATTGGTGAGGCCGATGTCGATGGTGGGCCTGCCATTCTGACTTCACCCGCCATGGACTACTCACAAGGTGATGGTCCGGTGAGCTATGTGTACTGGTTTTCTAATGACGATGGCGATGACAGTTTGGTGGTCGAACTGTCGAGCGAGGGTGGTGCCTGGGTGGAAGCCGCTCGATACTCAGGTGGCGTGGGTAACTGGATCGAAGACAGCGTGAATGTTGGTGACTTCGTGACACCCAGTGCCGACGTGCGCGTGCGTTTCGTCGTATCGGATAACCCGAACGATTCGGTGACGGAAGCCGCAATCGATTCGATTCGCGGCGATGTCTTTTTGTGCGATGTAATCACCGATACTGATGGTGATGGGGTCGGTGACGACACCGACAATTGCACGAATGTGGCTAATCCCGATCAGCGTGATACGAATGGTGATGGGTTTGGCAATGTCTGTGACGCTGACCTCAACAACGATGGCGTCATTAACTTTATCGATGTAAGTCAGTTCAGCGCGGTATTCCTCGGCAACGACGCTGACGCCGATTTTAATGGCGACGGTGCGGTTAATTTCGTTGATTTTGTACTTGTCAGCCAGAGTTTCTTGGGCGCACCGGGCCCTAGCGGCGTAGCGCCCTAACGCAAAGGAGTGATGGTAATGAAACGTTTCTTTTTGGCGCCAACAAAAAGTGCACTCTGGCTGCTGTGCGTGAGTGCGTGTCTTAACCTTTCGTTCTACGCAAAAGCCGATCAAATGAACGATTGTTTAGCCAATCCTGGGGTCGCCGATTTTTTTGGGTTTACCCATCGGATCGAGATCTTTTTGGATAACCGTACATGGTATTTTGCCGGTCCCGAGCTTGAGCTTAATTTCGCACAGCGAGGACAAGCACAGGATGTGCCGGGACATTGCTGGAC
>JBCCHD010000034.1 GCA_039028935.1 Pseudomonadota bacterium
CGCTGACCCTAATGAAGCCTAGTGTCCAAGTCCTCGCGAATTGTTACCCGTCCACTCGAAGGCTCTGTTAGGTCGCACTCCGAAGTTGCTCCCATTGCGGAGCATAAAATGCCGACACAAGTTCGCTGATTGAATCAAGCGTTCACCTATTACCTAAAACAGATATTGGCTTGCTGAGCAACGCGCTCTTGGACATGTCCTGAGCGGGTGAACGATGAATTTCATCGCGCGTCTTTGTCATTTCGGCGTTGTTCGCGTCGTTTTGTATTCAGCCGAATCGAACGGTTCGAAAAAATTGGTGGGCCCTGTAGGACTTGAACCTACGACCAAGGGATTATGAGTCCCCTGCTCTAACCAACTGAGCTACAGGCCCTTTGTGCGGACGGCAAGTATAGCGGGCGCGCGCGAAAACCGCTATGCGTCTTGTGGCTTGGGCATGCGCGCCACCGCGGCCGGCAGCAACGTGTTGGCATCGTCAGCAAATTTAAGGGTGGCCAGGTCATCGGCCCGCGTCATGCCCTGGTTGATGATCACGACCGGCAGGCCGCGCTGGTGGAAGTCACGGGCAATGCGAAACCCAGAGAAGACAATCAATGATGACCCGATCACGAGCAGGCGGCGGGTGGCGGCCTGCGCCGCCTGCGTGTTGCGCACCGTGTCGGCGGGGATGGTCTCGCCAAAGAACACCACGTCGGGTTTGAGCCGGCCGCCGCATCGTTCGCACCATGGAGGGTTGAATCCAGCATAGGCATCATCGCGCAGTTCGACGTCACCATCGGGTTTGCGGTTGGCCAGGTTGTAGGCGCGACGCGCCTCGTGTTGCGCCAACCACTGCTGATTGTTGTCGCGGATAACCGCTTGTAGCGTATCGCGATCATGGCGATTGCCGCAGGATTGGCACGATACGGTGCCCAGGCGTCCGTGTAAGTTGATTAGGCGCTGGGAGCCGGCGCGTTCGTGAAGGCCGTCGACATTCTGTGTAATCAGTGTGTGCAATCGTGCGCGGGCCTCGAGTTCGGCGAGCGCTTGGTGGGCTGCGTTGGGGTCGGCGCTGCCCATCGTGCGCCAACCAACCGAGCTACGCGCCCAGTATCGGCGGTAGATAAAGTCGCTGTCCATGAATTCACGATATTGCACTGGCTTAGCGTGCTTCCAGTTGCCGTCGGCATCGCGGTATTCGGGTATGCCGGACGCGGTGCTGATGCCCGCGCCTGTCAGCACCAGCAGCGGGGTAGGATCGCTCAAAAAGTCGGCGAGCGTTTGGGCATGTTGCGACGTCATGATGCGGCCGATGATCGCGAGTGGCGGTGAAGCGCCCGGTCTTGAGAGAGCGGCCATCCGCGTGACGAGAGATGCTGCGCATCGAATGATAATTGAGAAATAAAGCGACTCATCTCGTCGAAAGTGTAAAAGAGAATCGTGGCGACTGAAAGCGAGCGTGCGACAGGCCCTTAGGTGGATTGTCGAAGGATGGCGATTATCGAGCGCTTGTTGCGTGAGGGGAAACGGTTATCCCTTGATGTCTGAACGTCAGACTCGTAGAGTCTCACTTCTCTTTAAGCGGCCATGTTTTCAGGAGCCCGCATGAGCGAGCCGGTCAAGTTTTCATCCGATATGACACCCATTCGCGTGACCAAGCGCGGATACGAGGTTATTCGCG
The DNA here is from genome assembly GCA_039028935.1 of Pseudomonadota bacterium. Taxonomy (NCBI): domain Bacteria; kingdom Pseudomonadati; phylum Pseudomonadota; species Pseudomonadota bacterium. The sequence continues at coordinate 1,661 of JBCCHD010000034.1, forward strand.
ATCCATTGCTGAATAAAGGCACCGGCTTTAGCGGGAAAGAGCGCAAGGCGCTCGGGCTGGAGGGCTTGTTGCCGTTTGAGATTCACGATCAGGACACGCAGCGCGAGCGCATATATCGACGCCTGTCGCAATTGCCCAACGACCTGGCCAAGTACGAATCGATTACCGCGCTGCAGGACCGCAACGAGCATCTCTTTTATACGGTGCTGTGCGCCTATCTCGAAGAGCTACTGCCGATTATTTATACGCCCACTGTCGGACAAGCCACGAAGCGGTATAGCCACGTGTTTCGCCGAGCGCGTGGCGTTTGGATTACACCAAAACACCGTGGCCGCATTAGAGAGGTGTTGAAAAATGCCACCCATGGTCGCCAGGTAAAACTCATGGTGGTCACGGATAACGAGTCCATATTGGGTATTGGCGACCAAGGTGCCGGCGGCATGGCGATTTCTGTGGGCAAGCTGGCGCTCTATTGCGCAGCGGCGGGCATACACCCTTCAACGACTCTGCCTGTGAGTCTGGATGTGGGCACCGAAAACGCTTCCTTGCTCGATGATCCGCTCTATCTTGGGTGGCGTCACCGGCGGCTGCGCGGCGAGGAATACGAGTCGCTCGTTGAGGAGTTTGTCGACGCGGTGAACGAGGTCTTTCCCAATGTCATGCTGCAGTGGGAGGATTTTCGCAAAGACAACGCGCTGGCTATTCTCGATCGTTACACCCACCGCATCGCGTCCTTTAATGATGATATTCAAGGCACAGGCGCTGTGGCGCTCGCCGGTATCCAATCGGCGCTGCGTGTGAGTGGGCAATCGCTCGCAGCGCAACGCATCGTCATTTTGGGCGCTGGCGCAGCGGGATTGGGCATCGCACGTCAAATCAAAAATGGCCTGGCGAAGGCGGGACTCGACGCCGACGCGCAGTCCGCTGCCGTGGCGGTGCTCGACAGTCGTGGGTTGATTGTGAGTGACGCGCCGCTTCGTGATGAATACAAAAAGGAAATGGCCTGGTCCGAAGAGATCGCCGCACGCTACGGCCTTTCGGACCCATCCAATCGCGATCTATTGAGCGTCGTTCAGAACTTCCGGCCGACCGTTCTCATTGGCTCATCTGGTCAGTCCGGTGCTTTTACGCAGGACGTGATCACCACCATGGCGAGCCACACGGAGCGCCCGGTGATTTTGCCGTTTTCGAACCCCAATGATCTGTCGGAAGCCCGGCCGCGTGACGTGTACGATTGGACCGATGGTCGAGCGCTGGTGGCCACCGGAAGCCCGTTTGCCGACGTGACGTTTAATGACCGAACGTACAAAGTTGGACAGGGTAACAATGCGTTTATTTTTCCCGGTGTCGGGCTCGGCGCGCTGCTGTGCGGCGCGACGTCGATAACCGATGAGATGATCTCAGCGGCGGCCGATGCCTTAGCGCAGGCGCTGACCGATGACGAACTCGACCAAGGGCTCTTGTTTCCGCGAGTTGAGCGACTTCGAGCGGTGAGCCATCAGGTTGCTTGTGCCGTGATTCGCGAGGCCGTTGAACAAAACGTGGGTGCGCAGCCAGGCGACAATATCGAGGCATTTGTCGAAGCGGCGATGTGGAAACCGCTCTACCGCGAATACGTTGCCGAGTAGTCTTTCGATGCGTAAGCGTACAGCGATGCGGACCCTTCGATGAGCAATCGAGTCGATCTGTCGAGGATCAAAGCGCTAAGTTTTGATTTGGACGACACGCTGTGGGCCATCATGCCCATCATTCATCAAGCGGAGAAAGCGTCGCGCGATTGGTTGCTCGACCATTACCCCGACACCGCCTCCTTTTTTGCCACGCAAAGCGTACTCAGCTTGCGCGAAGCGGTGTTAGCCGACTATCCCGATCGTCATCATGATTTGAGCTTTTTGCGCAAGGAATGCATTGGTCGAGTGCTCGAGGACGCAGGCTACACGCGCGAGGGCGTAGACGGTGCATTCGAAGCGTTTTGCTACGCGCGCAACACGATCGAGCTATTTGATGATGTTGTGCCATTCTTCGACGAGTTTGCGTCGCGCTATGTGTTTCTTGCACTCACCAATGGCAATGCGAGCGTGGCGCGCACGCCGCTCAAAGACACCTTCGACACGTACCTCAACGCCATTAAGGTCGGCGCGGCTAAACCGGAGCCGATAATGTTTGAGACAGCGCTTGCGGCGCACACGCTCGCCCCCGATGAGATGCTTCATATTGGGGATGATCTGTATAGCGACGTGCAGGGGGCGGCCCAGCTCGCCATTCCGACTGTGTGGGTTAATCGCTTTGGCCGGCCATGGTTAGCGGAGTCGGATGTTCGGCCTGACTTTGTGATTAATTCGCTGACCCAGCTTGGCCATATTCTGGCCGCCACCGAACAGCGCTAGCGTCGAGCAAAAAAAACGGAAGCCGAAGCCTCCGTTTTTTGTCTGGGTCGCCGCCGGGAGCCGCCGATAGATTGGCTCGCCGTGGGCGTGCAGTCAGTTTCCTTCGCGGGCTGCCATCAATCCTCAAGCAAGAAACTGCGAAGCTGATCCGAACGACTTGGGTGGCGTAGTTTGCGCAGCGCTTTTGCTTCAATCTGACGAATACGTTCCCGTGTCACATCGAACTGCTTGCCCACTTCTTCAAGTGTGTGGTCGGTATTCATGTCGATGCCGAAGCGCATGCGCAGCACTTTGGCCTCGCGCGGGGTAAGACCGGCGAGCACGTCGTGCGTGGTTTCTTTGAGCCCTTCGGACGTGGCCGACATAATGGGGCTGTCAGCGCCGGTGTCCTCAATGAAATCGCCGAGGTGCGAATCTTCGTCGTCGCCAATCGGTGTCTCCATCGAGATGGGCTCTTTGGCGATCTTGAGTACCTTGCGCACCTTGTCTTCCGGCATTTCCATGCGCTCTGATAGCTCTTCGGGTGTGGGCTCGCGGCCCATTTCTTGGAGCATTTGTCGCGAGATGCGGTTGAGCTTATTGATCGTTTCGATCATGTGCACCGGAATGCGGATCGTGCGGGCCTGGTCGGCGATCGAGCGCGTGATGGCTTGTCGGATCCACCACGTTGCGTACGTGGAGAACTTATAGCCTCGACGATATTCGAATTTATCGACCGCTTTCATCAAGCCGATGTTGCCTTCCTGAATGAGATCCAGAAACTGCAAACCGCGGTTGGTGTACTTTTTCGCAATCGAAATCACCAGACGTAAGTTCGCCTCCACCATTTCCTTCTTGGCGCGACGGGCTTTGGCCTTACCAATCGACATTTGTCGGTTGATCTCTTTGATCTCGTTGATCGACATGCGCGACACTTCCTGAATCAGCACCAGCTTACGCTGTGCTCGCAGGATGTCGGTTTTGAGCTTGGACAAAATCGACGAGTGCTTACGCTTCGCGCGAATGTGTTTGTCGATCCACTCAAGGTTGGTTTCGTTCGCCGGGAAGCTGCTGATGAAATCACGGCGCGGCATGCCGGCCTGCTGTACGCAGTAGCGCATGACCTGACGCTCATGGGTGCGAATCTCGTCGATCGCGTAACGCACTTTCTCAGCCAGCGCATCCGAACATTTCGGCGCCAGTTTCAGGTGCATGAGCTCGTCGACTACCTGATCACGTAGTTTTTCGGTTTTGGGGTCTGAGCCTTCGCCATTTTCGATGTTGGTCAGAATCTTGTTGTGCAGCCGCTTGATTTTTCCAAAGCGGCGCTTGACCTCGGCCGGATCGGGGCCGGTATCGGGCTCATCGTCATCATCGTTTTGCACGCCGCCGGGTGGAATCGGCTCATCAGGTGCGTGCGGATCCAAAAAGCCCGTCATGATGTCGGCCAGTCGACCTTCGCCATCCACGGTTTCTTGATAGGCGTTGAGTAGGAAATCGATGCTGGATGGAAAACGACCCATCGCGCGACGCACCTGATTGAGGCCGTCCTCTATCCGCTTTGCGATCTCGATTTCGCCTTCGCGTGTGAGCAGCTCCACGGTGCCCATTTCGCGCATGTACATGCGAACTGGATCCGTCGTACGACCAAACTCGCTATCGGCCGTTGCGAGCGCGGCTGCGGCTTCCACAGCGGCATCGTCGTCGGTGTTGACGGCGGTGTCAGACAGCACGATGGAGTCGGCGTCGGGGGCTTTTTCGTAAACGGTAATGCCCATGTCATTAATCATGTTTACGATTTCTTCAATCTGCTCCGGGTCGACTATGTCGTTGGGGAGGTGATCGTTGATCTGCCCGTAGGTCAGGTACCCTTGCTCCTTGCCGTTGGCAATGAGCTGTTTGATTTGCGACTGTTTGTCAGTCGTCACATTAGTTTGTTCTGGTTGCATGGAGTGTGCTCTACCTCAATCTGCCATGGGCCGTAGCCGTGCTTCAGCCAAGCCGGCCATGATATAGGAACAGCTTATAAATGGCTACAAAATAAGCATTTTTCAAGCCCGGGCTAAAAACCGGTTTAGCTGTGTAAGCTCCTGATTTTGTTCACTAGTTATTGAGCCGGTGTACAACAGCTGTTGCAATTCGTCACGTCGAATTTCGGCTTCGTAGGTTTGCACGAGTCGGTCAAAAGTTTCTGCAATTTCTATGCCAGTCTCTTCTGTTGCCTCCAGTTCTGAGCGCTTCGACGCGATTCGCATCAGGTACTCATAATGCTTGGACTCTCTGTCCCGCCATCGTTCCACGAGCATGGCCGAATTATGAATGTCGGACTCCTGAAGTTCCTCGAGTACCTCGATCAGTAAGGGAATACCGGGTATGGGTAGATCCTCGAGTTTGGACGGCCATTCTAAGCGGGCGGCAATCTGCGGGAAGTGCACGATTCGTTCGATCGCGGCGTGCACCCACTTGCGGTAGCCGCTCAGCTTGCCCGGCGCCTCGGGTTTGGGCGGCGTGGGACGCCTGGCCGAGGAGGGCGATGCCGCCTGTTGTGGAATATGTTGTGTGAGGGTACGAGCGGAGACGGACGCAGCGCGGGCCACGCTGTCGATGAGCATGTCCCGATAAATGCCGTTGGGCACCCGCTGGATGAGCGGTTTGGCCGCCTCAGCAAAGCGTGCGCGCCCGTCGAGATGGCTCATGTCGATGTCGGCGCTTAAATGGTTGATTAAAAACTCGGATAGTGGCGTAGCCTGATGCACGCGGCGTTCAAACGCCTCGCGGCCTTCCTCTTTGACCAGACTGTCCGGATCATGACCGTCGGGCAAAAACAAAAATGACAGCGTGCGACCGTCGCGCACTTCTGGCAAGCATGTCTCTAACGCGCGCCATGCCGCCTTGCGGCCCGCATTGTCGCCATCAAAGCAAAACACCACTTCTTGTGAAATGCGAAACAGTTTCACCAGATGATCGCGCGTGCAGGCCGTGCCCAATGTCGCCACAACGTTGCCGATGCCGGCCTCGTGCAGCGCCACGACATCCATATACCCTTCCACCATGAGCACCGTGCTCAAATCAAATCGTGCCTGGCGTGCTTCGTATAGACCGTAGAGTTCGCGTCCTTTTTGAAACACCGGCGTTTCGGGTGAGTTGAGGTATTTTGGATTCTCGTCTTCGATGACCCGACCACCGAAGGCGATGGTGCGTCCGCGCGGATCTCGAATGGGAAACATGACGCGATTGCGGAAGCGATCGTAGTGGCCGCCGCTTTCCTCTCGCTCAATGATCAGCCCCGCGGTCTCCAGGTGCTGGTTGTCGATGTGGTCGAAGTGCCTGAGCAGTCCATCCCAGCCTTTTGGCGCAAAACCGACGGCAAAGCGCTTGGCGATTTTGCCGGATAAGCCACGACGTTTTAGATAGTCGATGGCGACGGGTGCGTCTCGCAGCTCACGCTGAAAAAAATCGCTGGCTTGGTCCATGAGGCCATACAGGTCAAATTCGGGCTGACTCGGGGCGCGACGCCCCTGCTCGCGGGGCACGTCCATGCCCAGTTGGCCGGCCAGGTCCTCGACGGCCTCGACGAAACTCAGCTGCTCGTAGTCCATTAAGAAACCGAGCGCCGTGCCGTGTGCCCCGCAGCCGAAGCAGTGATAGAACTGCTTGTGAGGTACCACGTGAAAAGAAGGGGTTTTTTCGTCGTGAAACGGGCAGCACGCCTTAAATTCTCGCCCCGCTTTTTTGAGCGGCACGCGCTGGCCGATCACCTCGACAATGTCGACGCGGGCCATGAGGCCGTCGATAAAGTGTTGAGGAATTTTACCCATGGATTAGCGAGGACAGTGGCTGGAACACAGGCAGACTATAAAACATTTGATCGGGTGGCGGTGACCGACGCGAGATTCCCTGATAGGGTGGTGCCCATTTTTGAGACGGAGTGCGACGCATGAGAATGGTGATCCTATCGCTGCTGGCTTTGGCCGCTGCCGCGATCATCCGCAAGGGCTTGCGCTACAGTCACTTAAGTCCTCTGCTGCCACGCAAATACAACTTTGGCAAACGCGGAGTAACCCTGCGTGAAACGCTGCGGCTCCTGACCGAGCGTCGCTGCAGTGTGCTGGTCGAAACCGGCGTTGCGCGCAACGGTCTGGAAAAAACCAAGGGTGACGGTGCCTCGACCATCGTTTTTGCGCTGTGGGCGAAAGCGCACGATGCGCGACTTCATACGGTGGATATTGACGGCGGCGCGATCGCCACCGCTAAGACCACGCTCGATAGCCTGCATCTCACTGATTGTGTCAAGCTGCATACCTCTGACTCGGTCGCGTTTCTCGAAGCGTTCGATGAGCCGGTCGATTTTCTGTATCTCGACAGCTACGACTACCACCGGCATGACACGTCGATTCAGCAGGCGAGCCAAGAGCACCACCTCAAAGAATTCAAAGCGATTGAATCCCGTCTTCACGACGGGTCCTTTGTGCTCATTGACGACTGCGATCTACCCGCCGGCGGTAAGGGTAAGCTCGTGATCGACTACATGTTGGGACGCGGCTGGAAAATGCACTTGCTGAAGTATCAGGCGTTGCTCACGCGTTGACGTGCGCAGCGATACGGTCAAAGCAAGCCGTTTTCCTCGAGCACTTTGCGTGCCACGCGAAAGCACTCCAGTGCGGCAGGTACACCCGCATAGATACCCACCACGTGGATGATCGCGCGAATCTGTTCGGGCGTGACGCCATTGGTCAGCGCGCCGCGACAGTGAATTTCCCACTCGTGCATTTTGCCTAGCGCGCCGATCATGGCGAGATTCATCATGGATCGGGTCTTCTCATCGATGGCGTCATCGCCCCATCCGAATCCCCAACACCAAGCGGTCATGGCTTCCTGAAAGGGTCGCGTAAAGTCGTCGGCCGCGGCGAGGTTGTTTTCCACATACTCCGCACCCAGTGTGGCTTTGCGTTTCGTGAGACCGGTGTCAAAAAGGGTGTCCAATGACTGCTTGCTCATAATGTGATCCTCAGTGTGCGTCTACGAAGAGTGGACGACACTATACGCGATTTGCAATGCGCGTCGACACACGGTCCAGCGCATAGCCACCATACCGATAGGCTCACTATCACAAGATATTTTGGCCGACATGAGTCCCGACGACCCAGCGCCTGGCTGTTGGGCGTCGCAGTGCAGCGTTTTGCGCTTGCCGTGTTGCTGCTAGACTCACGACAGAAAAATAATGGAGGGCAGAATAGAACATGAAGACAATAACGAATGAAACGACATATCTTTACGCGCCACTCATACTGGCGCTGAGTCTGTTAATGACGGTGCCTTCTTGGGGGGAAGGGCCGTCGTCACCCGCTGAGCTACCGCTCAAAGCCTTTGCTCAGCTTCCGCTGATGCAAGATGTTGAGCTCTCGCCGGATGGTACGCACATCGCGTTTATGTATCCCATCGACGGACGCAATCACATCGTGATTCAGCCCGTGTTCAATGCGGATCAGCGAAAAGTCATTCCGCCGCCCGGTGAGCTCGAGTTTGATTGGTTGCGCTGGGCGAACGATGAGCGATTGGTGTTCGTGGCCAATTATTTTGATCGTCGTTCAAACGTCGAGACGGTTGAAACACGACTGGCGTCGATCAAGCGCGATGGCACGGATGTGAAATGGATCATCAAACCCGCGGCACCGAAGTCCACAGCCGGGTCTCGGTTATCGCGAACCGCCGAGAGCGTGGCACCACAGCTGCAAGACGACGTGATCGACTGGTTGCCGAGTGATCCCGACCATATTTTGGTGGCGCTGGATGAGGATTTTGATGCGCGCTGGGAAGTGCGCAAAGTCAATGTCAATAACGGCGATTACAAAATTGTGCGTGGTGGCTTCGAGGGCGTTCAGAACTGGAAATCCGACGCTGACCACGTCGTGCGTTTAGGTTGGGGTTATGACCAGTCCGAATTCAAAGTGATTTACTTGAATCAAGATGGCGACTGGAAAAGTGCGGTGCGCACCGATTGGTGGGACCGAGGATGGCGTCCCGGCGCGTTTACCGACGATCCCGAGGTGGTTATCGCCAGTGGCTACGACCAGGGTCGTGCCATTTACTCTAAAATTAATATTTCCTCTGGAGACGTACTAGAACCGGTCTTTAGCCACGATCAATACGATGCCGACTATCTATTAAGCGAAGGCTATACCGGGGGTATTGTGGGCGTGCGCTACACGTCGCACTTTCCGCAAACAAAGTACTTTGACGCTGAACTCGATAAGCTGCAGCGTTCGGCTGAAAAAGCGTTTGCCGGCATGAATGTGCAGCAGGTCAGTCATTCGGCTGATCGAAAGCAACTGCTCATCAAAGTCTCAAGCGACAATGATCCGGGTGTGATGTACATGTGGGATCGTGAAAACAAGAGCATGGATGTGCTGTCGGAGATGATGCCCGGGCTGCTGCCAGAGCTCTTGAGTTCGGTTAAGCCGATAAGCTATGCCGCTCGCGATGGCTATGACATTCCTGGTTATTTGACGTTACCGAAAGGCAAGGGCGATAAAAATCTGCCTACTGTGATTATGCCGCACGGTGGGCCGAGTGCGCGAGATGATCAGAGTTTTTGGTTTCTCTCACAGTTTCTGGCCTCACGGGGTTATGCAGTGCTTCAGCCCAATTTTCGTGGTTCGACCGGATACGGAGCCGCGCACGAGAATGCCGGTGCGAAGCAGTGGGGCGGTCTTATGCAGGATGATGTCACCGATGCCGCGAAGTGGATTGTCAGTAGCGGGATTGCCGATCCCGAACGTATATGCATCGTGGGCTGGTCGTATGGTGGGTATTCCGCCGCAATGGGCGCGGTGAAAACACCGGACCTATTTCGCTGTGCCGCGAGCATAAACGGCGTGTTGGATATTCCGCGTCAGGTGAACGACGGTCGCAAATACGTCGGTGGTAAAGCCTGGTCGGAAGCGATATCGCTGGAGGGGGCGAGCCTTAAGGATATTTCGCCTTTACATCAGGCTGAGAAAATCACCATACCCATGCTGATTATCCAGGCCAAAGATGACGCGCGCGTGCATAAAGAGCAAGGTTCGAGTATGGCCAAGCGTCTCGATAAGCTGGGTAAAACCCATACGTACATTACCGTCGATCACGGCGGGCACAGCATGAACAACGAGCCCGCGCGAGCCATTATTTTGGAGTCGGTAGAACGATTCCTCGATAGCAATATCGGCACCTGACGGAACCAGTTACGCAACCTGCGGCCGCGGCCTACGAGGCCGCGGCTTTTTTTATGCGCATAGTGGTGAGTCGTGTGGTGCTGACGGTGTGACACCGCGGCAAAGGTGTTTGAGTTTTTTTCTTTTTTTGCAGACGGCGTCGTGCTCGTCTGTTGAACGGATAGAGAATCGTTCCGAATGGCAGTACGCCACTATGTCTCCGTGCCGGCGACAGACTGAGAAAATTGACGCCGACGGCGCGCGTCCAGCCGGACTGTGATAGCGGTGGATAGTGGCCGGACGATCCGTCGAACTAGCTGTCGGCCGGCAGCCCTTGTTGATACCAATCATGCAACGCGCGAATGGAATGTTCAGAGCGCACGCCGCCGGCGGGATCGAGCACGAGCGGCCCCGGCCGATAGCCGCGGCTATTGAGGCCGCGCTGCACGGATTCAACAAGACGTATGTCTTCGGCCACGGTCGTGTCGCGGTCCTGAATGGCCAATTGTCGAGCCACGTCGGGATCGATGTGGCCACCTTCATACCATCCGCGAATCACGTCAACGCGGGCTTCGCCCAGGTCGCGCCAGTGGTAGGTGTTGAGCACGTTTCCGGGGTACACCTGAAACGAAAACATGGGCCATAAGAACCATGAAGAGTAGTTGCCGGCTTTTGCGTGGCCGTCCAGATCGATCGGGTAGGTCATGCTGTCGAGGTTTTGGCATTCGGTCGTGTGGCGCAGGCAATGACCTTGCGGCTGGATGTCGTAGGTTGATGGCTTGACCACCCCCTTGGAAAAGGTCGGGTGATTGCGTTCGCAGTGGTAACACTCCGAGTAGTTTTCGATCGACACTTTCCAGTTGCAGTCTTCCGCGACACTGACCCATTGCTGGAGTTTGAGTTGGTCAAGATGCGGCACATACGCACTGAGCTCGTCCCGCACACCAGGAAACCACTCATCCATCGGGCGCGCATTCTCATCGAGATTCACAAACACAAAGCCCAAAAAGATCTCGGTGCGAACAGACGTCAAACAGATCTGGCTTTTGTCAAAGCCCGGGGTCACGTTAATGTTGGGACCGGCGCGAAGTTCACCGCTCAGTTCGTATGTCCAGGCGTGATACGGGCACACAAGCAGACGGGCGTTGCCATTGCCGTTGACCAGCTCGTGGGCGCGATGCTGGCACACGTTGTAGAACGTATTGATCTGGTTATCTTTACCGCGAACGCAAAACAGCGCTTGGCCGGCCACCGTAAAGCTCACATAGTCGCCCGGCTTGGTTAATTCGCTCTCGTGTGCGGCAAACTGCCAGGTGGAGGCCAGCACCGTATTTTTTTCCAGCGCGTACACATCCGGATCGGTGTAGTACCGGGCCGCCAGTGCTTTGCGTGGTTCGGTGGGCGAATGGTTCATGCGTCCTCATCATCCACGTAAACGCCAAGCTCAGTGCGGCGGGCGTGGAACTGTTCGATCTTGTCAACGACGTCGGGGTCAGCTTCGGCGATGACAAACGCCATGAGCGTTTCCAATAACGCACTTGTGGCGAGCGTCGATGTAAAAAACTGCGGTGTTTGCGTTTGTACCACAAAGCGTATGGGGCTACCCATGACCACAGGCGACGCCGGACTGTCTGAAATACCGATGACTTGGACACCGCGGGCGCGCGCTAATTTAACCGCGCTGAGAACTTCCGCTCGGTAGGGTTTGAATGTCATCACGAGCAACACGTCTTCTGGCCCCGCGCGCGCAATGTCGTCGGTCGCGAGCTGTCCGGCGCGTGGGATGGCGTGCACGTTGTCGAGGGCCATGTCGGCAAGATAGGCAAACTGGCGGGCTAGCGTGTGGTTGATGCCCACGCCGAGCACAAAGGTATGGCGGGCACCGATGATCGCGTCGGCGGCGACCTTAATATCCGGCGCGCCAGTTGCCGCGAACGTGCGCTGTAGGTTATGCATAGCGGAATCGGCCATCGCGGCGTAGAGACCGTCAAGACGACTGTTTTGCGCAAGCGACTGCAACCAACGGGCGCGGTCGGGGAAACTTAAGCCTCCGCGTCGAAGCTCCTCACGAAACGGGGCGCGAAACTCATCGTAGCCGCTGTAGCCGCACGCCCGAGATAAACGCACTAAAGTGTTGGGTTTGACGGCCGCCAGGCCCGCTAATTCGCGAATGGAGCTCACGCCAACATCATTAGGATTTTCAAGGGCATACACCGCTGCTTTGTGAAGCTCGGGGGTCATTTCCGGAAGCTGCACAAAGAGTTCTCTGAGCGTATCGTCGAGCGTGGCGGTGGTCATCGTCGTGAATGGCTGCCTTGTGACTGTCCCGTAAAAGTACAAATGTTTTATTATTCGTTGACAATGGTACAAATGTTCTATTAGCGTGTCCAGGTGGCAGCAAGCGTAGCGGCAGGAGTTTTCGCGGGTGAGTGAACACAACGGTAAGTCGGTGCCATCGCAGGCACGCGTCGTGATTGTGGGTGGCGGCATTATGGGGTGTGGGCTTGCCTACCATTTGGCACACGCCGGCTGGACAGACATCGTGTTGCTGGAGAAAGCCGCGCTCACATCGGGTTCGACTTGGCACGCCGCTGGGCAGATCACCCACTCCACATCGAGCTATGGGCTGGGTCGGTGTGTCGATTACAACATCGGCTTGTACTCGGGCTTGTTGGAAGAAGAAACCGGGCAATCGGTCACCTGGCATGGTTGCGGATCGCTGCGCCTGGCCTACACCGACGACGAAATGGACTGGTTGCGCCACACCATGAGTGTCGGCAGCTCATTAGGTTTTCCGATGGAGATGGTGGGCCCGCAGCGCATTCGTCAATTGCATCCGTTTTACAACCTCGACGGCGTTCAGGGCGCGCTGCATACGCCTGAGGATGGTCATGTCGACCCGTCAGGCGTGACGCAGGCGTTGGCCAAAGGTGCGCGACAACTTGGTGCGCGCATCGTGACGCGTTGTCGCGCCACCAATATCACGCGTACCGCAAATGGCGAATGGCAGGTGGATACCGAGCGCGGGTCAATCCGTTGCGAGCACGTCGTTAACGCTGGCGGCACCTATGCGCGACAGATGGGTGAGTGGTCTGGGCTACAGCTGCCCATGACGTCCATGACCCATCACTATTTAATCACCGATACGGTTCCACAGTTTGTTGACCTGGAGCACGAGTTGCCGGTAGTGCGCGACGACCGCTTGGTGTCCGGCTACATTCGCATGGAGCAAAAGTCAGGCCTTATCGGTATCTATGAAAAAACCGATCCCAACACCGTGTGGGAAACGCATTGTCCGTGGGAGGCTGAGAACGAGCTTTTTGAAGCGGACTACGACCGCATTATGCCGTGGTTGGAGAACGCCATGGATCGGATGCCGATTTTGGCCGAAGTGGGCATTAAGCAGGATGTGCATGGGGCGATTTCCCATCCGCCTGACGGTAATCCACTTATCGGTCCAGTCGGTGGTGCACCCAATTATTGGTGTTGCTGTGGCACGCAGATCGGCATCGGCTGGGGGCCGGGTCTCACGCGCGAACTGGCAGCTTGGATGGTCCATGGCGCCGCCAACATCTCGATGCGCGAGTTCGATCCGCGGCGATTTGGCGACTACGCCACACCCGACTGGCAGATTGTGAAGGCCAAAGAAGACTACTGTCTGCGACACGAAATTCCGTTTCCTCACTTTAACCGCCTTGAAGGACGGCCGATCAAACCAAGTCCGATGTATGACGTGTTGAAAGACAAAGGCGCGGTGTTTGAAGAGGTGTTTGGTCATGAGCGGCCGCGTTGGTTTGCACCAGCGGGTACCGAACCGGTGGACCAATATTCGTTTCAGCGCAACGCTGTACATGACATTGTGGCGGCTGAAGTGGCTGGCGTTCGCGAGCGCGTCGGGATCATGGATATCACCGCGTTTGCCAAGGTCGAAGTCGCCGGTCCTGAAGCGGCGAAATTTCTCGATGCGCTGATTGCGAATCGCTTGCCGAGCAAGGTGGGCGGTATTATTTTGACGCACCTTCTCAGTGACGCCGGCCGCATTGAACTCGAGCTCACTATTGCGCGTCTCGAAGACGCTCGTTACTACCTCACCTGCGCCGCGTTTTTCGAACAGCGATTGCTCGATCATCTGCATCGCTTTGAGCCCGGTCCAGACGTCGACATCATCAATCGCTCAAGCACCTGGTCGGCGTTGGCGCTGCAGGGACCGAGAAGTCGAAGCGTGTTGGCCGATAACACCTCGTCCGATTTGAGTAACGCGGGTTTTCGCTGGCTAACAGCACAAGAGATTTCGGTGGCGGGCCATCCGCTTTGGGCATTGAGACTGTCGTACGCGGGGGAACTTGGTTGGGAACTGCATGGACCGCGCGAATCGATGGGCGCGGTGTACACCGCGTTAGCCGATTCTGGAGTGCCACACGGAATGGTCGACTACGGCTCGTTCGCGATGAATGTCATGCGTATGGAGAAGGGATTCAAAGGGGCCGGCGAACTCACCAATGAGGTGACACTGCCCGAAGCCGATGTCATGCGGTTTGTGAAACTCGACAAACCGACGTTCGTTGGCAAAGCGGCGACGGAGCGCAGTGCCGCAGATGCCAATCCGCCATGGCGATGCGTGTATTTAGGCATCGATCCACCCACGGATTCTGCACTCATGAGCGATGGACACGGTGGCGAGGCGGTACTACTTAATGGTCAGGCGGTCGGCTCGACAAGCTCCATGGTGTTTGGCCACTCGGTGGGTATGGGCCTCGCGTTCGCCTACGTCAAACCCGATGCGGCACGTCCTGGCACCGAGCTTGAGGTGCTGATTATGAACGAACGCCGCGCTGCGCGTGTTCTCGATAAGCCTGCGTATGATGCCGAGAGCCTGTTGCCCCGTGTGGATGGCTAGCGTAAGCGCGGAAGCGGCTCGCTTGGCATGCCAACGACCCGTAGCGCTTGCTGTTGCCGCCACACCCGATTATTTTTAATGGCCTTCATGCAGGGATAACAACACGATGCAACAGACCGTCCCACCCACCATGCAGGCCATGCTGCTGACCGGACACGGCGGCTACGACAAACTCGTTTTTCGTGACGACGTGCCAACGCCTGTGCCCATGGCCGGTGAAGTGCTCATTCAGGTGCACGCCTGTGGGCTGAACAATACCGATATCAACACGCGCACAGCGTGGTATTCAAAAGGCGTTACCTCAAACACGAGCGATACCGCTCAGGATAACGCCGACGATGAGGATGCGGGGTGGGGCGGCACATCGATTACGTTCCCACGTATTCAAGGTGCCGACGTGGCCGGTACTGTCGTCGCGCTGGGCGAAGGTGCCAACCCGTCGCTGCTTGGCCAACGGGTCATGATTGATACCTGGCTTAGAGATTGGGATCACCCCCTTGATATGAATCGCACCGGCTACTACGGCAGCGAACTCGATGGTGGGTATGCGCAGTACACGAAAATCGATCAGCGCCATGTTCACGTGGTGGATTGCGCGCTGAGTCACGCCGAACTTGCGACCTTCGCGACGTCGTACATCACGGCAGAAAACATGCTGGAACGCGCAAACGTTGCAGACGGTGACACAGTGTTGGTGACCGGTGCGTCGGGTGGTGTGGGTTCGGCGCTTATTCAATTGGCGCATCGTCGTGGCGCGCGCGTGGTGGCGTTGAGCGGCGAGAGCAAGCACGAACAGCTCGCCGCGTTGAACCCGGCGGCCATTCTGCCACGCTCGCCCGTTCATTTAGCGGACGCCCTGGAGGACGCGCTTGGCGTGCGCAGCGTCAGTGTGGTGGCGGACGTCGTGGGCGGAATGCTGTTTGGTCAGCTCATCGACGCGCTGGATCGCGGCGGGCGTTTCACGTGCGCTGGCGCCATCGCCGGGCCGATTGTCGAATTTGACTTACGTACGTTTTATTTAAAAGACCTGACCTTTACCGGCGCCACAATTGTTCCGCCGGGCTTATTTGCGCGACTAGTGTCGTACATTGAGCGCGGCGAGGTGCAGCCGCTGCTGGCCAAGACTTTCCCGCTGCAGGCGCTACATGAGGCTCAAAAAGCGTTTGTGGCGAAAGAACACCTCGGAAACATAGTGGTTGAGCCGTGAGTTCGCGCGATTCGATCATCGAGCGCGTGACCGTTTGGCATAAAGTGCTGCCGCTCACACATCCGTACGCTCTATCGGGTGGCCGCTTGCGGGTAGAGGCGCTCGATTCGACGATCGTGCGCGTGGAGTGCGCTGACGGACTGAGCGGCTGGGGTGAGGGTTGTCCGTGGGGGCACACGTATCTTCCTGCATTTGGGCCCGGACTGCGTGCCGCGATTGAATTATTGGTACCGGTATTGATTGGCGCCGATGCGCGCGGCATCGATGTGCTCAATCGGGCGATGGACGTTCAGCTCCCGGGCCATCTGTATGCCAAGTCGCCGCTGGATATTGCGTTGTGGGATATCGCTGCGAAACGCGCCGGCGTACCGCTCTACACGCTGCTCGGTGGCGCAGATGGTGACGCCGTCGAGATTAATTCCTCGATTTCTAGCGGCACGCCCGACGAGATGATCGCTCATATTCAAACCGCACGTGACCAAGGCTATCGCACGCACTCGGCCAAAATCGGTGGCTCGGATGCCGCGCTGGATATCGCTCGCATCAACGCGATCGACGCCTTCACGCAAGACGACGAGCACGTGACCTTTGATGTGAATCGGGCTTGGATGCCGGCAACCGCCATTGAAGTCATGAATTCCGTCACGACACAAGAGTGGTTCGAGCAACCTTGCGACACGCTAACGCAGTGCGAAAGCGTCGCGCACAATACAACGCAAAAAATCATGCTCGATGAGTGCTTACACACGTTTGATGATCATCTGCGCGCGTGGCGACAAGCTGTCTGCCAAGGCGTGAAGGTCAAACCCAACCGGCTGGGCGGCATCACGAAGGCGCGTCAAGTGCGCGACTTTGGGGTGAGTGTCGGTTGGCAAATGCATGTGGAGGATTTGGGTGGCACTGTCTTAGCGGACACCGCCGCGATGCATTTGGCGTGGTCGACGCCCGCGCCCAATCGATTGGCGTCTTGGCTAAGTCACGCACACCTGACCGATGATTATTTGCCGGGTCAGGGTGCCCGCGCGGTGGGCGGTCACATCCAGCTCGCACCTGAGCCGGGTTTGGGAATTGCGCCACCAGAGGACTGGCTTGGCGAACCCTTTGCCGTCCATGTACGTTAATGCGGAGTGAATTATGAGCAGCAAGCCGATCAATCCCACCTTAGCTGAACAGGTATTGGACCAAGCCCATCAAACCCTCCCCGCGGGCGGTTTTGGTAATTTCGATCCGGGCGTCGTGATCAGTTACGGCAAAGGCAGCCGCGTGTGGGACATCCATGGCACGGAGTATGTCGATTTTCTGATTGGCTCTGGTCCGATGCTGGTCGGGCATTCTCACCCTGAAGTGGTCGCGGTGATTCAAGAGCAAGCGGCGCGAGGACAGACGTTCTTTACCAGTAATCCGCTGGGTATTGAGCTGTCAGGAGCGATTTGTAATGCGATGGCGTGCGCCGATCAGGTGCGGTTTGTTAGCAGTGGCGGCGAAGCCGATATGTACGCGATGCGGCTCGCACGGGCCTTTACCGGCCGCGACAAAGTTCTCAAATTTGAGGGCGGTTATCACGGTATGTCCGGTGAAGCGCTGATGAGTTTGTTTCCGACCGAGGCCGCCGACTTACCCAATGCCCAAGCGGATAGCGCTGGCATTCCGGATGCCGTCGCTCGTGAGATGCTCATTGCGCCTTACAACGATCTTGACTACGTCGAGCGTCTGGTCGCGGAACACGGTCAGGATATCGCTTGTATTTTGGTCGAGCCGCTACAGCGTATTGTGCCGCCCGCGCCCGGCTTTTTGGCAGGGCTGCGCGCACTCTCAGACCGTGCGGGCATCGTGCTTGTTTTCGACGAGGTGGTCACAGGCTTTCGCCTAGCCTATGGGGGCGCGCAAGCGCATTATGGCGTGGTGCCCGATTTGTGCACGTTGGGCAAGATCATCGGCGGCGGCTTGCCGCTGGCGGCCGTAGCGGGCCGCGCCGACATTATGGCGCATTTTGACAAAGCCAAAGTCGGTGCTAAGGGGTTCACGCTGCAAATCGGTACGCTGAGCGGTAACCCGTTGGCGTCGGCGGCGGGCCTAAAAACCATGGAGATTCTGTCGCGCGAGGGGATGTACGAACGATTGCGTGCCAACGGTCAGCGTGTCATCGATGCGGCGACCCGCGCCTTGAACGAGCATGGTATTGCCCATCAGATAGTGGGTGATCCCGTGCTGTTTGACATCGTCTTTACCGATCAACCCGTGACCAACTATCGGCACACGATTAGTGGGAACGCCCAGCAGGCCGCGGTGTTTAACACCGAGCTTCGACAGCGCGGCATACTTAAATCGCCGACCAAGTTTTACGCGTCGGTATCGCTTACAGAGGACGATCTTGAGCGCACCGAACGGGCGTTGCGCGGTGCGGCCGAGGCGATTGCGGCACAGCATTTATGATGTCATGAAGCTGGCCTACACCAATGCCAATCGCATGATGGTACTCAACGTGCAAAACTTGCTTGAGCGCGAAGGGATTAAAACCTTGCTGAGAAACGAGTATGCCGTTGGCGCGATGGGGGAGATTTCGCCCTTTGAGGTTTGGCTCGAAGTGTGGGTATTTAATCAAGCCGATTACAATCGGGCCCGCACGCTCGTGTCGACCTCGATCAGCGATTCGCACGCGCCCGAGTGGCTGTGCCACGAATGTGGCGAGCGCAACGATCCGTCATTCGATTTTTGCTGGAACTGTCAGACCGACGCGCGCGCCTCGCGATCGTGATCGTCATTCGATAACGCACAACGAGTGCGAGGTTGCCTCGTGTGGATCGCCTGTTTCACTGACCGCTCACTTCTCGCCCACCATACTGCCAGTGGGTAAAAATAGACGGATCAACAACCATGCCTGAAGGGCCAGAAATCCGCCGAGTGGCCGATCGTCTTCAAGCCATCGTGTGTGGCAAGCCTCTCAATGAGGTTTGGTTTGCTCGGCCTGATCTGCATCAGTACGAGCGCGCACTTGGCGCCTCGAAAGTGGTGGCCGTGCGCACCAAAGGCAAGGCGCTGCTCACAGAGTTTGACTGTGGTCTCACAGTCTATAGCCACAATCAACTCTACGGTCGCTGGTTTTTCAAGCCATTCGGTGAACGGCCCAAAACCAATCGCTCTGTGCGGTGGCGACTGGATACGCCGACGCACTCAGCCTTGTTGTACAGCGCCTCAGATATTGATGTTCTGCCGTCTGATCAACTCGACTCGCATCCGTTTTTAGCCAAAGCAGGCGTGGATGTGTTGTCGGATAAACCTACGCTTAAAGCCCTGAGCGATTACGTCGGCGAATCTCGATTTGCGCGTCGAGCGCTGGGTGGCCTGCTGCTCGATCAGCACTTTGTTGCCGGAATTGGTAATTATCTGCGTTCAGAAATTTTGTTTGGTGCGGGTCTGTTGCCGTCGTGCAAACCGGGCGATTTGGATGGCCACGGACGTCGCCGACTGGCGCGCAACATCATTCTGATGACCGAGCGGGCGTATCAAACCGGTGGCATCACAAATGAAGCGGCGCTGGCGAAACGCCTGAAGAACCGGGGGTGGACGCGCGGCGAATACCGTCACTATGTGTTTTCTCGTGACGGTCAGCTCTGCCACGTGTGTGGGGATACAATTATCAAGTCGGTGGTGGCGGGCCGCCGGCTCTATCATTGCCCAAGCTGCCAATCCGAAGCGTAGTCCATCCGATCAACGCGTTCGCCGTTGAGCGCTATCTCAGCGTGTCACGCGTGTGTGGGTCATGCCAGTGGCGCGCATACGTTCGCCGCAGACCTGACAAGGGGAGCGGTGACATCGCGCACGTTAGGGCGGTACCGCTTTACCCTGCCAGTCGAGCACCAAACCACTTTGCGCGGGGGTGCAGCCCTCCAGGACTGCGAGCAGTTGCTCAGCGGCCCGTTCTGGGGAAAACAGTGCCTCGTCGGGCACGTTGGCCTGAAAGGGCTTCGATAGCGGTGTGTCGACGGTACCGGGATGAAGCCCCAGCAGCACGGCGGCACGATGTGTGCGGGCCAGTTCAATCGACGCGCTTTTGATCATCATGTTGAGGGCGGCTTTGCTGCTGCGATAGGCGTACCAGCCACCAAGGCGGTTGTCGCCGATGCTCCCGACACGCGCGGATAAACACGCCACGACGCTACGCGCGTCTCGGGAAAGAGTCGGCAGCAGGTGCTTAAGAACCAGTGACGGACCGGTGCAATTGACGGCAAACGCGCGTGCCATGGCGTCGGGCGAAATGGCGCGCCAGGTTTTCTCCGGACGCATTGACGCACCGTCATGAAGCAGGCCCGTGGCGACAATAGCGAGGGAGATGGGTTGCTGCGCGGCGTGTTCTATCGCCGTTTGGATTGAGGACTCATCCGTTAGGTCGAGCGCCAGCGCGCGTACCGTGGGCAGTGTAAAGATGGGCGGCTGTCGACCTGTTGCAAACACGCGTTCAAATTGCCCGGACGCGGCGAGCGCGTCGACCAGCGCGCGCCCAATACCACCGGTTGCGCCAATAACCAGCGCGTTTGCGCCATTGTTAAACTCGGTCATGTTGGTTCCTCTGATGCCGCCTAGCCGGCCTTCGATGCGTCGTTTCTGCGGCGCTCTGGCGACACTACTGAGCCGTAGGTCAACATCGTGTGAGCGGCAGGAACCCACGCGGAGGCGAGAGCGACGACGTCTGCTACCATAGGGCGAGATGAACCAAAAAACGAGAAAATTGATGAAAACGCTGGTGCGCGGTCTGATGATCGCCTTGATGTGGGGCGAGTCGGCCGCGACGGTCGCGAACGATGAGACCGTATCGGCGTCGCCGAGTGATCTCGCGTTGGAATCGTTCGCGCAATTACCCCGTATGCGCAACGCCGAGTTGTCACCAGATGGTCGCTTTGTGGCGTATTTCTATCCGCTCGAAGGACGGGATCATATTGTCATGCAGCCGCTGGCAGACGGAGATCAACGACGCATCGTACCGCCGGTGGGTGAGCTCGATTTTCGCTGGTTGAAGTGGGCGAACAATGAGCGGCTCGTGTTTGCTGGTGCGTATTCAGGGGAACGGTTCAATCAAGAGACCGTTGAAACTCGGCTTGGCTCGATCAAAAGCGATGGCTCGGATTTGGTCTGGATTGTTAAGCCTGCTCAGCCCGACGCGGAATCGGACTCAACATCGGATAAGCCGCACGATATTCCCCCTCAAATTCAAGATAACGTGATCAGTTGGCTGGCCGATGAACCCGACCATATTTTGGTTTCGCTCGACGAGAATTTCGATCTAAAAGACGAAGTTCGACGGATCAACATCGACAATGGCGATTACACGATTGTGCGGCAAGGATTGGACGGCGTTCAGGACTGGATTGCCGATTCGAGCGATGCGGTGCGGCTCGGGTACGGCTACGATGAAGACGGATTTGTTGCCACGTATTGGGGCGCGCAAGAGCAATGGATCGATCTGACCGCCACGTCCTGGTGGGGTGATGGTTGGCAGCCGATTGCGTTTACGGACAATCCAGCGATGGTGTATGTCATCGGCCCGGATGCGGATGGTTTCGACGTCATCAAAACACTCAACGTCGAAACCGGTGAATTTACTGAGGACATTTTTTCGATCGACGGTTATGACGTCAGTGGTGTTGTGCTTGATACCGTGTCGGGTCGACCGGTTGGCGTGCGGTACGTCGATCACCGGCCGCGTGTGAAGTACTTTGATGCGGTCGTCGATAAGCTTCAGCGCACGGTGGACAACGCATTTGGCGGCATGCATGTAAGCCTAATTAGTTTTTCTGCGGATCGACAGAAAGTGCTGGTTAAAGTGTCATCGGATACGGATCCAGGTGTCCTGTACTTTTGGGATCGATCGAACAAGAGCATGGATGTGGTGAGTGAGCTGATGCCGGGTCTGGCGCCGGAGTTACTCAGCCCCGTCAAACCGGTTTCTTACAAGGCGCGCGATGGCTACGTGGTACCGGCCTATCTGACCACCCCGCTGAATCAAGCAGCGCGCGATCTGCCGACTATCGTGATTCCTCATGGCGGGCCGGCCTCTCGCGTCAGTCAGTCGTTCGATTATTTGTCTCAGTACTTAGTGTCGCGCGGTTACGCGGTGTTCGAACCCAATTTTCGTGGATCCGCAGGCTATGGGGCGGCGCATCGTCAGGCCGGCAAAGGCCAATGGGGCGGACGCATGCAGGATGACGTGACCGATGGCGTCAAGTGGTTGATCGAGACCGGCGTCGCGCAGGCCGAGAAAATTTGCATTGTGGGTTGGTCTTATGGAGGCTACGCGGCTGCCATGGGGTTAGCCCAAACGCCTGAGCTCTATCGTTGTGCGGTGAGTATCAATGGTGTGTTGGATTTGCCACGACTTGTGGCCGACGATAACAAGTCCACCGGTGGGCGACCGTGGGTGCACGACATCGGATTGGAAGGCGACAAGCTGGAGGTCATCTCGCCTTACCATTTGGCGGAGCAAATCGAGGCGCCACTGCTGCTCATCCAGTCCAAGGATGACACGATCGTCAACATTGACCACGCCACCAGTATGGAGAAAAAGCTGCGTAAGTTAGATAAAGCCGTTGAGCTTGTGACTGTGGATCTCGGTGGACACAGCATGAACAACACGGCGGCTCGGCGGACGGTGCTTGAGCGCATCGAAGCGTTTCTCCAAACCCACATCAAGGGCGAATAACCCCACATTCATTGGGTGCTAAACCGCCCGGCCATTCCGGTCTGGGTCTCGCCCTTGCGTCTCAGTGACGGTGCACGGGCATGGCTGTCGATGAGATCGTGTTATTCGCGGCGATGGACCATAGTGGTGCGCAGGCGGGTCGAGTCTGCACGTGTATCACGGTTTTCGATATACACAGAGCGGATCGCTCGCGGCAGGCGTACTTGGCGTCGGGCGAATGGAGGCGGGTAGGGCGGGATTAGCCTAATTTGGCGCGAACCAACGCACCGGCAGCGCTCATGTCGACGCGGCCTTGAGCGTTGGCTTTGAGCTGGCCCATCACCTTACCCATGTCTTTCATCTCGCTCGCGCCAGTCGCGGCAATGATGTCGTCGATGAGCGCTCCCACCTCGTCGTCACTGAGCTGTTCGGGCAGGTAGTGCGACAGGAACTCGATTTCCGCTTCTTCTTTGTCAGCCAATTCCGGTCGATCGGCATCGCGATATTGCTTGGCGGACTCGCGACGCTGCTTCACCAGTTTTTCAACGACAGCAAGTGTGCCGGCGTCTTCGAGGTCTTTGCGCGTATCGATTTCGATTTGCTTGATGGCCGATACGGTCATTCGAATAACACTCAGGCGCTCTTTATCCGCGGCTTTCATAGCCGCTTTCATGTCAGCGATCAGAGTGTCTTTCAAAGTCATGGGGGACGCACAGTGGAAGAGAGTATCGTAAACGGGTCGTTATGCTGTTTTGTTCGTTCAGCCGGCCAGGATGGCCGGCGAGACAACAAACTTAGTACAGCCGCTTACGGCGCGCGACCTCGCCCGCCACTTTTTTGGCATGGCGTTTTACGGCCGCTGCTTTCTTACGCTTGCGTTCCTGTGTGGGCTTTTCATAGTACTCACGTCGGCGCAGCTCGGTGAGAATACCGGCCTTTTCGCAGGCGCGCTTAAAACGACGCAAAGCTGAATCAAAATATTCGTTTTCTCGAATTCGTACGCTGGGCATAGTGTGTCCGCTGTCTTTAGTTTAAGGTTTCGTGGTTTCCGCCTGATTCGGACGCGCCAAGGCGCCGCCGACCCAGCCGGAAAGGAGGCGCATTCTAAAACGCGGCTTCGCAAAAGAAAAGGCCGCGTGCCGATTGGCTTTGGAGACAACTATGCGGGTGCTCGGGATCGAGTCCTCATGCGACGAGACTGGCGTCGCAATTTACGATTCAGAACAAGGACTTATGGCTGAAGAGCTGTATAGCCAGGTGGCACTGCACGCCCGTTATGGGGGGGTGGTCCCTGAACTGGCGTCTCGGGATCATATCCGCAAGGTTTTACCTTTAGTAGACAAGGTGTTACGAGCAGCTGGGCCCCGTGAAGCGGCCGCACCGGTCGACGCGGTGGCGTATACGGCGGGGCCCGGGTTGGTGGGTGCCTTGCTTGTCGGCGCGACCGTCGCGCAATCACTGGCCGCCGGCTGGCAAGTGCCCGCCATGGGTGTGCATCACATGGAGGGCCATTTGCTGTCCCCCATGCTCGCGGCGGACCGGCCGTCGTTCCCGCTCGTCGCGTTGCTGGTCTCCGGTGGCCATACCCTGCTGGTCGATGTACAGGCGCACGGTCACTATCGCGTACTTGGACAGTCTCTCGATGATGCGGTGGGCGAGGCGTTTGATAAAACCGCCAAGCTCATGGGGCTTCCTTATCCAGGTGGGCCCCAGTTGGCGAAATTGGCCGAAGAGGGTGATTCGGCGCGCTACAACTTTCCGCGGCCGATGCTCAAAAAACCCGGACACGATTTCAGTTTTAGTGGACTTAAAACCAGCGTTTTGTTGACGTGGCAGTCCAGCGACCAGCTGCCACAAACCCGTGCCGACATTGCGGCGAGTTTTCAGGAGGCGGTCGTCGACACGTTAACCACCAAGGTCAAGCGCGCACTGCAGTCGACTGGCCATACGACCGTAATGGTCGCCGGTGGCGTGGGCGCGAACACGCGCTTGCGCGAAGCGCTGGCGGGAATGTGTGACGACATCGGCGCGAACGTCTATTTTCCCCCTATGCGGCTTTGCACCGATAACGGTGCCATGATTGCCTATGCCGGATGGCTACGACTGCAGCGAGACGGTTTGCATGCCGATTATTACGCGCCGGTTCGTGCTCGTTGGTCGCTTGAAGCGCTCACGTAAGTACGCAGCGCTTCTGCACCGCAGGTACGCTACACTCTTTATGAATCTATTGAACAAACGCGATGTTGGCGGCGAACGCTTGGCCATCGCGTCACCACTATTCGGACAAACAGCATGAGCGATATAATTTTTCTCGAGGCCCTCGAAATTGAGGGCATCATCGGTATCTACGATTGGGAGCGCACCACCAAGCAGACCATTCGCTTGGATTTGCAAATGCCCGCAAATGCCTCACGGGCATCGGGTTCTGATGATATTTCCGATACGCTCAACTACAAAGATATTGCCAAGCGCATTATCTCGTATGTGGAAGGCACCGAGTTTCAGCTTATTGAGACTCTCGTCGAGCGCGTTGCGGCCATCATTCTCGACGAATTTAAAGTCAGCTGGGTGGATGTGAGCGTCAGCAAACCCGGCGCAATTCGTGGCTCAAAAAACGTCGGTATCCGAATACGGCGAGGCGTTACAGATGACAAAGGACAACACGATGTCTATCTGGCGTTGGGCAGCAATATCGAACCCAAGCGCCATCTAAAAACCGCACTGGAGCTTTTGGTAAAACACTACGGATCCTTGCGTCAATCCACGGTGTATCAAAACAAAGCGGTCGGATTCCAAGGCGACGATTTTTTGAACATGGTCGTGGGCTTTCGCACCCGCCATAGTCTCGATGCGCTTCGTCAGACCATTACCGACATTGAAGATGTTTGTGGCCGCGTGCGGGGGGCGGAGAAATTTGCGCCGCGCACGCTCGACATCGATATGTTGATGTTCGGCGACACGGTGATAACCAGCGGGCCGACGCTGCTTCCGCGCCCTGAGATTCTTAAATTTCCCTTTATGTTAAGACCCCTTGCGGAACTTGCGGGCGATCTGCGGCATCCAACGCTAGACTACACCCTTGCGCAGCTGTGGACCGAACTTCGCGACGATACGAAAGATGGCCATGCCATGCGTCCAGTGGATCTCGATAGCGACGAGTAACGAGTACAGTCATGACAATATTTAAGCGTCTGAATCCTCTTATTCTGATGGCCCTTCTTACGGGGTGTGGTGGGAGTGGGGGCGACGCACCTGCACCGGCTGCGCCGCCTGTCGCCGGTTGCACGATCGTCGAACAAAATCAGTTTGTTATCGACCTGATGCGCGACATTTATTTTTGGCTGGACGAGCTACCTGCCAACATTAGTGCGGCAGACTACGATTCTCCCTCGGCGACCATGGCCGCCATGACCTTCGACTCATTGGACCGTTTTAGTGGTATTCGCGATCAGGCGGCAAACGATGCCTTTTTTTCGGAGAGTCAGTTTATCGGTGTGGGCATTACCCTCTCCTTTACCGACGATGATCGGGTCTTGCTGGCGCAGGTGTTCGGTGATGGTCCGGCCGCTGCAGCAGGACTCGCGCGCGGTTACGAGCTGCTGGAGATTAACGGCCGCAATGTCGCAGCCATGATCGCCGCAGGCGAAAGCGTGAGCGACGCGTTTGGACCGAACGAACTTGGCGTTAACGTTGATATTCGCTACCGCGATCTGACCGGCAGTGAGGCGAGCGTCAGTTTTGCGAAAGCCCTCGTAACGATCGAAACGGTGACCACGGCCAAAGTCATTGATATCAACAACACGCCAACGGCTTATCTGGGGTTTCGCAATTTTGTTCAGCCTTCGTTTGATGCATTGCGTGAGGCGTTTGAACTGTTTGCCAATGAGGGCGCGACCGAGATGATTTTGGATGTGCGCTACAACGGTGGTGGGTTGCTGAGTGTGGCCGGCTTCCTCTCCTCTTTGATGGGTGGCTCTACGACCGATGGCGAATTGCTTGCGCGTCGCGCCCACAATCGTCTCAATACGTCGCTCAATCAGGACACGAATTTCACTACCGAAGTGAATGCACTCAATCTCACTAAAGTGGTTGTGATCACTTCCGGCTCGACCGCCTCAGCCAGTGAGCTGGTGATCAATGGATTGGCGCCCTTTATGGACGTGACGTTGGTCGGCGAACAGTCGTTTGGCAAGCCTGTGGGCTCGTACGGTTACGATTTTTGCGACAAAACCGCCGTTCCGATCGCCTTCAATCTTGTCAACGCAGTCGGCGTGGGCGACTATTTTGATGGCTTTGAAGTGGACTGTCCGGCTGAAGACGATCTCTCCGAGCCGCTCGGCAGTGAGCAAGAAGGCATGCTGGCTGAGGCCATTACGGTCATGGCAACCGGTAGCTGCTCTACGCGTGCCACCGCTGCCAAAGCCGACGGTATGCCCCGCTCAAGCGCCAAACGCGTGCTGCGCGGCGAACCGGAATTTGTGGCGCTGATCGGCGCCTTTTAACGCTTCAGAATGCTCGCCTTCGCACCGCCTCGTCGGCGCGCAGTGCGTTTGTTGTGACGGCGTGCATTCCCATTCTGACACACAGAGCGTGTCTTCGTTCTCGCGTCGCCGGCCTAACTGCGTAGGCGTCGACCGCCGTCGACCGCAATGATCTCGCCGGTGGTGTAGGTGGCATCGCGAAGCAAAAATAGTGCTGCGCGCGCGATGTCGTGCGGGTGGCCACTGCGTTTGAGCAGCGTGCTGTCAACGATCGAATCTTTGCTCTCGTCCGACATCGCATTTTCCGGCCACATTACCGGCCCAGGCGCAATCGCATTGACCCGGACTTGCGGCCCAAGCTCCTTCGCCAGTGACTGAGTCAACATCACCAAGCCTGCTTTTGCGGCACAGTAAACGGGGTGCTCATGTAGCGGGCGAGACGCATGAATATCGACCATGTTTAAGATGGCCCCCCGACGCGCCGCCAGTTCGTTAGCCAGCGCTTGGCTGAGAAAAAACGGCGCGCGTAAGTTGCTCGCCATTAGGTCGTCCCACTGTTCGAGCGTCACGCTACCGATCGGCGTTGGGTAGAATGATGACGCATTGTTGATCAGTGCATCGACACGTCCAAACACGTCTATGGCTGTGCGAGCGAGTGTGTCGAGAGCGCCGGTATCAGCGAGATCGCCTTGAAGCGCGCGCGCTGATGCGCTGCGCTGGGCATTGAATTCCGCGCACAGCGCCTCAGCGTCCGTTGCCGAGTGGCGATAGTGAATAATCACCCGTGCCCCATCGGCGTGACATTGCGCCGCCATCGCGGCGCCGAGACGGCGCGCGGCGCCGGTAATAAACACGACCTTATTGTCGAGCGAATGGGACGGAGCGATATCGTTTGGCATGGTGCGGTGGACATTCTGGCTTCTGAATAGTCGCTGTTATAAGCTGCGCGCGGTCGTTTGTCCACGCGACCAGACCGATTGCGGCGGGTAAACAACCGATGTTTGAGTCCAACACCGACACTTCTCGACTGCCCACTCCCCCTGCTGAGGCGCTGACCCACAGTGCGACGCTCGTCGATCAACTTCGGGCGGACATTGCGCAGTCCGGGCCACTCACGTTTGGTGCCTATGTGCATGAGGCACTGTACCGACCGGGTCTTGGGTATTACGCGTCGGGCACACAGAAATTTGGCGCGCAGGGTGACTTCATTACGGCGCCTGAATTGGGTTCGGTGTTTGCGCATTGTGTTGCGCGCGGCATCGCGCGCGTGCTTCGACAATTGTCCTCGAAGTCAGTGGTACTGGAGCTCGGTGCGGGGAGCGGAGAGTTTGCGCTGCATTGTTTGACAGCGCTGCAACATTTGGAAGCGTTGCCCCAGCGCTATCAAATCCTCGAAGTCAGCCCAACTTTGCAGACCAGACAAAAAGAACGGCTCGAGTCTTTGCCCTCTGAACTTTCATCTCGCGTCGAATGGCTGGATGCACCACCTTCGGCCCCGTTCGAGGGTGTCGTGTTCGCCAATGAGGTGATCGATGCACTACCGATGGAGCGCTTTGGTATCAATGAGCACGGAGACGTGGTGCAGGCGCGGGTGGAGCTGGGCGAAAAGCCTGAGGCGCTGACGCTAACCGCTCACGCGCCCACGCGTGCGGTTGCTGAGGGCGTGTTGGCATTGCAATCGCGCCTGCGTGATCGGGATGAGGTCTGGATGCCGTTTTATACGCATGAATTTCGACCGGGACTAACGGGCTGGCTGCATACCGTCACGGATCATCTTACACGCGGAGCGGCACTGTTCGTTGACTATGGCACCGACGAGTTGGCGCTCTATCGCGGTGACCGGTCGCGCGGCACACTGCTGTGTCATTTCCAACACCGTGCGCACGACGATGCGCTGCTGTGGCCGGGCCTTCAAGACATCACAAGTTGGGTCGACTTTTCGGCGTTGGCGAACGCAGCGCATGACCTGGGCCTCACGATTGATGGCTACACAACCCAAGCGCATATGCTCATTGATACGGGTTTGGACAGCGTGGTGAGTGCGCGCTTCGAGCAGGCAACTCGCACCGAGCAGTCTGCACTTGCTCGCGAAGTGCGGCAGTTGACTCTGCCCGGTGATATGGGCGAACGATTTAAGGCACTCTCGATGCGGCGGGGACTGGACAACGGCGTCTTCTCGCCACACCATACATCGCTGACGCACCGCTTGTAGGATGCGAGGGCGTGCGAACACACGTACGCCCATGTCAAAAAGGCAGACTGAATCATGACGTCACTCCAAGTTATTGTGCTTGCCCTGGTGCAGGGACTCACTGAGTTTTTACCCATCTCGAGCTCCGGTCATCTGATTCTCACGCCACACTTTTTAGGCTGGAGCGACCAAGGTTTGGCGTTTGACGTCGCCGTACACCTCGGCACGCTGTTTGCGGTCATGCTGTATTTCCGTCGCGATATCATCGATATGGCTGGTGCCGGTATTGGGGTGCTGCGCGGTGAACCGGTTACGCCTTCGGCGCGCTTGCTCATGTGGGTTGCGCTGGCGACAGTGCCGGCAGGATTAGCGGGCCTGCTGTTGAGCGATTTTATTGAGACGTCTCTGCGATCGCCCTTTGTCATTGCCATGACCACTATCGGATTCGGTGTATTGCTTTGGCTCAGTGACGTGTTCAAGCGCGAGCATCGAGTCGAGCGCGACCTGACCTACAAAGACGCGTTGCTCATAGGGGCGGCGCAGGCGCTGGCCCTGATACCCGGCACATCGCGATCCGGCATTACCATGACGGCCGGGCTAGCGCTGGGGCTGGGTCGTCAGGCGGCCGCGCGTTTTAGCTTTCTGATGAGTATTCCGATCATCCTGTTGGCGAGCGGCCTGCAGGTGCTTAAGCTGATCAAAGCCAATGAATCGGTCGATTGGTCGATGCTGTTGTTGGGTGTTGTGTGCTCGGCGGTAGCGGCGTACCTGTGTATTCGCCTGTTCCTGAGTTTTATCGATCGAATTGGGTTCTTGCCGTTTGCGCTCTATCGCGTGGCGCTCGGTGCCTTAATTTTGTGGGTACTCGTTTGATACCTGTTTCACCGCGTTGAGTCGACGACGATGTAGCTGCTGAGCGATCTGTTCGCCTTCCATGTCAGGCGTGATGAAATCGCGTGGATTGATGGCACTTGCGGCGGCCAGGGCGTGGAGCAGATAGTCCGCCTGAGGATAGGGGTTCTTCTCAAGTCCTAAGCGGCCACGACTGTCGGCCTCGCACGCGGTGATAAAGTCCTTAAAACGCTCCGGTTTGCGAAATGCATCGGTTGCTAGAAGCAGCTTGAGCACAGTGCTGGCTTTGAGATCAAAAGCGCGATGGACTTTGCCGTGATGGGCCGCAACGAGAATCGCCAGATCGCGATAGCGTTTTGGCACAGTGAGTCGCGCGCACAGTGTTTTGAGTAAATCGACACTGCGCTGCTCGTGCCCATGGTGGCTCGGGAGAATGTCCGCCGGTGTTGTCGCTTTGCCCAAGTCGTGCACAAGCGCGGCAAACCGTACTTCAGGGTTGTCGCTCAGTTGCGCCGCCTGATCGATCACCATCATCGTGTGCACCCCCGTGTCGATTTCCGGATGCCAGCGTGGCGGTTGAGGTACGCCGTACAGCGCGTCGAGCTCAGGGAAGAGCACGGCCAGGGCATTACAGCGGCGTAAGACGTCGAAGTACACACTGGGTGTTGGGCCGGCCAATGCGCGTTGGGTTTCGCTCCAAACCCGTTCCGGCACAAGATGATTCACCTCGCCGTTGCGCACCATTTCGCTCATGAGCGCAAGCGTCGAGTCATGCACGGTGAAACCTCGTGCGTGATAACGCGCCGCAAACCGTGCGACGCGTAGGATTCGCACCGGATCTTCGCTAAATGCTGGGGACACATGACGCAACAACCCCGCATCGAGATCGTGCTGGCCGTTGTAGGGATCGATCAGGGCGCCGTCAGCCGTTTGAGCGATCGCGTTGATGGTCAAATCGCGCCGCGACAAGTCATCTTCCAACGTCACCGAGGCAGACGCATCGAATTCAAAGCCAGCATAACCGGGTCCGGTTTTCCGTTCCGTGCGAGCCAGCGCATACTCTTCGTGATTGTCGGGATGTAAAAAGACTGGGAAGTCCTTGCCGACCGATTTATAGCCAAGTGCCGCTAGCTCCGCAGCCGTCGCGCCCACCACCACCCAATCGCGGTCGACAACCTCGATGCCAAGTAATCTGTCGCGCACCGCGCCGCCGACCAAGTAAACATCCATGCGTCATTGTAGAAGTTTGATTGGAGAAATGCGCGTTTTATCTAGCGCTTACTCGCCGGATGTTGCACATTGGGACCATGAAACGATTCGTTTTGTTATTCGTTGTCCTGGTCCTCGCTCAGGGCTGCACGAGCGTGCGCTACTACAGTCAGGTCACACGCGGTCATCTCGACCTGATGTCGCGACGGGTGCCAATCGATGATCTGCTGGCCGATCCGACGGTTGATGCGCAGCTCAAAACCCGCTTGAGCCAGGTCCTCGACGCGCGCGCATTCGCCGTGTCGGAACTGCGGCTGCCCGACAATGGCAGTTATCGAAGCTATGCGGATCTTGAGCGGCCGTTTGTCGTGTGGAACGTGTTCGCCACCCCAGAGTTTTCGGTCGTGCCGACGACGTGGTGCTATTGGTTTGTCGGCTGTCTGGGCTATCGTGGCTATTACGCTGAGGCGGATGCCGAGCGTGAGCGACGACGGCTCACCGAGCAAGGCTACGACGCGTTTGTCGGTGGTGTTGCCGCGTATTCAACCCTCGGCCGCTTTGACGATCCGGTCCTCAACACCATGCTCCGTCGTGGTGATACCGAGCTTGCGGGACTGTTGTTTCATGAATTGACACACCAAGTGGTGTATCGGGTCGGCGACAGCGAGTTCAGTGAATCGTTGGCGTCATTTGTGCAGATGGAGGGTGTGCGACGCTGGCTGCTTAGGACCGGCAATACCGAGTTGATCGACGTCTACCGCCAAGCGGAAGTGCGCAACACCCAGTTTGTTGAATTGGTCAGTCGAACCCGTACCGTGCTCGCGGATATTTACGCGCGCGAATGGCCACCTGCGCAGATGCGTGAGGCCAAAGTGCGCGCATTCGAGTCGCTAAAAAACGATTATCGGACACTCAAAGCGCAGTGGGGTGGCTACGCAGGGTACGACGGCTGGTTTGATCGACCGCTCAACAACGCGCATGTGGCGTCGGTGGCGACGTACAATCGATTTGTGCCAGCATTCGCCCAAGTACTGCGTGAGTCGAATAATGATTTTGATGCGTTTTTTCGTCGCTGTGCCGAACTCGAAAAAATGGACGCGGAACCGCTAGCGCGCGAACTGGAGCGATTGATGTCTCAGGCCGCGCAGTATGAGGGATCCGCTCCCTAGCGGCGATATAGTCGATCGGACAAGACGCGCACATCGCGCTGCGTGCAGCACACCGCCGTTGTTCTGATTGCCACGTCGCTGGCATAGGCGCACCGCGCGTGGTCGGCTTGGTCGCGCAGTCGGCCGCTCGCCACGCCGCGCTAGAATCGGAGGGTCATGTCCTCCACTTCGCGAACCTGCCGAGCGTTCATCGTGCCGCCCGATCCAAAGTCTGGGTCAACATTGCCAGAGCGTGTGCGCTCAAGAAACAGGCTGAGGTCGCAATCCCGTGTACGATCGACCTCGGTAGACGATGCGGCACTGAGCTGACTGAGCGGAAAACTCTCGAACCCGTCGTCACTGAGATCAAAAAATTGGGATGACACTGTCGTCGAGCCCCCGTTATTGGTGCATCGGGTGGTGATACCAAGCGTGATGGAGCGCCCAGGGTCGGGGGGCGACCACGCTACCAGCAAATTGTCACTGACCGAATAGGTGTCAGAGACCGACGGCAGCGTAATGCTAAAATTGGGCGGTAGAAACACCGACGAGCCGTCGATAATTTCGCCATTTGCCCGAAATAGCGTCACGCGGTAGGGCATGCTGCTTTCTGACGAATCGAAGCGTACTTCGTAGTCCACATCGAACAAATCGGTGTCGCGGTTCATGACTTTGGTTTCGATGCCGTTGCTGGCTTCAAGTCGCTCGTTCGCCGTCAAAGAAATGTTGGTGCCGTTTGAGCCGCCGACATTGAGTTCGACCGTGACTTTTGACGATCCGGTGCTTAACGCATCGACATTGATGCGGGCGAAGATGCCGGGGGAGGCGATGTTCTCAGATTCGGTGGTTTCGGTACTGCACGCACCGCAGATCAAGACAAAAGCGAGCAGGAGAGCACCGATCGGTCGCTGTGAGTGTGGCAGATCCATAAACATTCGTCCTTTGTCGCGTCAGTAGTGGCTACGAGTGATCGCGTACAAAATTGTTCCGATTGTGGTGTGAAATTTCCAGCAACGATGTGCTTTGCGCCGCGACATTTTGTGTTGGAAAAAAACCTCGAACAGGGTGAGCTTAGTGACCTAGAAATATTGTAGGACACTAATTTTTCACTTACGTCAGTCGCTTAATTGGTGATTGGATGGTCGGTGTGGCGCAGACACAATAGTGGGTTTGATACCAATATCTGCTCGAGAAAAAAACGATTCTTTTTTTATCGAGGGTCCCAACGGCGTTATTCGCCGATAAATTGCGCGATACGTTGATTCACGCATCGCCGCCGACGGTGGTCCTTGAATGAAAGTCATTCAAATCGCATCTCGAGATTCGTGCCTCGGCCAAAGACCCGGTGAGCGCCGCGTGAAGGCGGCATCAGGCGTCGATAATACGGCCACGAACGCGGGCGTTTGACGCGGGGAAGTCGCCATTGACCGTTTTGCGAGCAAAGTTTCGGCTTTCACGGGTACCTTCTGCTCGGTAGTTCTGTCAAAATGACCGATTAGCTCTTCCAGGCTTCTCTGGAGGCAGCCCGAATTCAACACGGATACGATCATGACTTTAAAGAGACTAATTCCTGTTCTATCGATGTGCGTTGTACTTGTCGCGTGTAGCGGCGGTGGTGACGACGAGGCGGTTACCAGCGAGGCACCGACCTCCTCTGCGGTTCCGGATATTTCTGTTTCAGCGGCTGAGCTGGAAGGTAATCCGTTTTTTAAGGAGTGGGATACGCCGTTCGGCGTTCCGCCATTCTCCGAAATCAAAGACGAGCACTACATGCCGGCGTTCAAGCAAGCCATTTTGGATCTGCGTGCGGAATACGATGCGATTATCAACAATCCCGAACCGCCCACATTCGACAATACGATTCTGGCGATGGAGACCGCCGGCGATACGGCGCGGAAGGTGCTGTTTACGTTCTATCCACTGACGGGTACGGAACTCAACGACAACCTGCGCGCCCTTCAGCGTGAGATCGGACCCATGTGGTCGCGCGAAACGGACGCAATCACGTTCAATGAAAAACTGTTCGAGCGCGTGCAGTCGGTGTATGACCAACGCGGTTCACTGGATCTCGATGAGCAGCAAGCGCGACTGCTGGAACTGGCGCATCGACGGTTTATTCGCTCGGGCGCGGCGTTGTCCGATGACGCGAAGCAGCAAGTTGCCGACATCAATTCGCGACTGTCCCAGCTGTCAACGCAGTTTGGTCAGAATTTGCTCGCGGCCACCAAAGCGTTTTCGATCGAGCTGACCGACGAGGCCGATACTGTCGGTCTGTCAGACGACTTCAAAGCCAACATCTGGAACGAAGACAAGCAAGCGTGGGTTTTGGGTCTCAATCGCTCGGTCTATGAAACGTTCATGACGCAATCGCAGAATCGCGCGCTGCGCAAGCGCTTGTTTGA
Organism: Pseudomonadota bacterium; assembly: GCA_039028935.1. Classification (NCBI taxonomy): domain Bacteria; kingdom Pseudomonadati; phylum Pseudomonadota; species Pseudomonadota bacterium. The sequence continues at coordinate 36,280 of JBCCHD010000034.1, forward strand.
CGGCTATACCAATCGAGCCAATTCGGGTGAATTTGACAACGGCCCCATTTTGATTGAAATCGCGCAGCTGCGTGCAAAGCGTGCCGAGCTCATGGGCTATGCGTCGCACGCGCACTACCAACTCGATGTGCGGATGGCCAAGACGCCAAAAGGCGCGGAAGACTTCCTACTGCGTGTCTGGCAACCGGGTCTGGCACAGGCGAAACAAGAGCGCGCCGACATGCAGGAGCTAGTGGGTGACGAGTTTGCGCTCGAAGGCCATGATTGGTGGCACTACTCGGAAAAGCTGCGAGCGCAGCGATTCGATCTTGATGAGAATCAACTGAAGCCGTATTTCGAGCTGGGCGCCGTGCGCCAGGGCGCGTTTGATATGGCAAAGCGGTTGTTCAATGTCGACTTTACAGAAATCGATGTGCCGGTTTGGAACGATGTCGTGACCGCGTATGAAATTACGGGCGAGAACAATGAACACCTAGGCGTGTTCATGATGGATATGTTCGCACGTGATTCGAAGCGAGGCGGGGCGTGGATGAATAGCTATCGCTCTTCTTCCAATATTAACGGCAATAGTATTCGCCCGGTCGTGACGAACAACATGAACCTGTCCAAACCGCCCGCCGGTGGTGCTGCGCTGATGCGATTCTCAGAAGTGGAAACCCTGTTTCATGAGTTTGGGCATGGCTTACACGGACTGTTGACGCGTATCGATTACCCCACCTTCTCGGGCTTGGATGGTCCGACCGATTACACGGAGTTCCCGGCGCAAATACTCGAGCATTGGGCATCGCAGCCCATGATGCTGGAAAGTTACGCGACGCATTATGAAACCGGTGAAGTCATTCCCAACGAACTCGTTGAGCGATTGCTCGCGGCGGCGAATCACAATCAGGGATTTGCCACGACCGAGTTTATCGCGGCTTCACTGCTTGATCTTCGCTGGCATTTACTGAGTTCTGAAGAGGCCAATACCATCACCGATGCCAAGGCGTTTGAAGACAAGGTGCTGGCCGAGTACGGCTTGATCGATGAGATCGAGCCTCGCTACCGCTCACAGTATTTCTCTCACATCTTCGCGGGTGGTTATTCAGCGGGCTACTATGCGTACCTCTGGTCCGAAATTTTGGATTCAGATGGCTTTAATGCGTTCATTGAAACCGGCGATATATTCGATCCGGAAACGGCGGCGCGATTGAAGAAATGGATCTATGAGTCTGGGGGACTACGTGAGGCGGATGAGTTGTACCGTCAGTTCCGCGGAAAAGATCCCAGCATTGAGCCTTTGCTGGAAGGACGAGGATTCTCGACCGGCGGCTAATGATTGACGCGATAACGTTGGGGCAGGCCGTCGCACGCACGGCGACGGCCTGTCACACCGAAGCGAGGCGTTCAATCGCCCAGAGTGAGCCGATTAGCGCGATCACTAGCGAACAGGGCACCACCACAAACCGGCGGTAGCGACCGGATGTGGCATCGGTTTCGATCCCCCGCCGTATGAACACCGCCAGCACAAAGGCTAGCGCCAGCACGGCTATCTGTCCGATTTCCCCGCCAATGTTGAAGCCGATAAGACCGGCAACAAACTGATTGTCGGGCAGGTTGAGTTGCCCGAAGAATCCGGCAAACCCCAGTCCGTGCAGCAGACCGAACACAAACACAACCGGCAGTCGCCAGCGCGGCAGGCTTTTCACAAACACGTTTTCGACTGCCACAATCGCGATTGTGGCGGCGATCAACGCTTCCACCCAGGCGGCATTGACGGTGACCAGTCCCGCGGCGGCTAATCCGAGTGTCAGCGTGTGCGCCAACGTAAACATGGTGATTTGCAGTATCAATGCGCGCCATCGCGTCGACGTTAAAAACAGCGCCAGTACGAAAAGAATGTGGTCGAGTCCGCCGGGTAGGATATGACCGATGCCAATCTGGGTGTAAAGGCCGATGGTCGAGAAAGCACTGCGCTCGTTGCCGTCCGCATCCACCAGCGGCCGCACGGGTTCACCGCTTTGCATTGCGTTGAGTGCCTCGCACAGCGCGGGGTCGAGTGCCGATTCCCCTGGCGTGCAGAATTCGTCCTCTGGATGGGCCTGAGCCGAGAGCACCACCATAGCGAAAAGCAGAGTCGCGGCTATTCGCACGGTGTGACGTAACTCAAAGGGCCTCACTGGATTCGTCTACCCTACAGCGCGATGACACACGCGCAGAGCGACCCACAGCAACAGGGTTTGGAGTCCAATGCGTTTGGCGCCTGTTGTGCCGCTCGGCAGTCGGCGCGAGCCATTAGTCGCGCCCAGCTTTGGCGCGCATCCGTCCAAATCGTCGAGACTTCACGCCGTCGCCCAGATAGGTGGGCATTACCGCATCCAGTGACTGCGGCGCGATGTCGAGCCGAGCGAAGCCATCCGTATCGCAAATACTGTGCACAGTCAGGGATTTATAGTTGTCGGATGAAAACGGTTTGCCCGGCACAAAATCCATAAACCGCGCCTGAACGCGCGCAAGCACATCGGGCATTTCTACAATTTTACGGCGAATACCCAGTTGAGCCCGGATTTTGGACACAATCTCGTGCAAGGAATACACATGCGGTCCACACAGCTGATAGGTTTTACCGTGTGTGTCGTCTCGGGTGATGCAGGCGTGGATGGCCTTGACCACATCGTCGACGAAGACCGGCGCAAATCGCGCCCGCGCACGCGGCAGCGGTAAAAACGGAGCGGGCAGTTTGAGCAGGCCGGCAAATCGATTCACAAACGAATCTTCCGTGCCAAATATGACCGAGGGCTGTACGATCGACCAACGCAGAGTGGTCGCCTGTCGCTTAATCACGTTTTCGGCTTCGCCTTTGCTGCGCAGATAGGCACTCGGCCCGTCCTCCGCATCGGCCTTGAGGGCGCTCATATGAACAAGGCGTCCTACGCCGGCCGCCAGGCACGCGCCAACGGTCACTTCTGTGAGGTCGATGTGCGCGCGCTTAAATTTTTCGTTTTTGCCGCCAAACTCGTTGAGAATGCCGACCAGATTCACCACGCAATGTGTGTCAGTGAACTCACGTGTGAGGAAGGCAGCGTTATAAACGTCTCCCTCAACTACCTGTACTTGCGGCTGCACGAGCAATTGGCGACACGCGTTACGGTAGCGCGTGAGCACTTTTACCGCATAGCCTTGATTGGCCAGATGCGCCACAAGGCTGCGACCGACAAAGCCGCTGCCGCCTAGAATGGTGATGTGTTTACCGGACATGTGATGAATTCCGAAGAGCTATGCCGCGCAGTATAAAACAACTCTGGCCGACTGACAGCCGCGCATTCGGCGTAACAGCGCGAACACGCCGTCGGCTCGGCGTGTCTCGCTGTGGCAATTAGGATTGGGCCTAAGGCGTTGCCTTAACGCTGTGCGAAACGATTGGCGTCCACCGGGTTGTTCAGAATAGGCGGCATCATGCCGGCTAGTCGCTGCTCTTTGCCGGTCAGTCGCCAATGAAATATCGCTTGTGCCGCCAACACTTTTTTGACGTAGCGTCGCGTTTCGTTGAACGGGATGTTCTCGACCCAAACGTCCGCGTGCCAGGTGGATTCGGGTAGCCAGCTTTTTACCCGGTGCGGGCCAGCGTTATAGGCGGCCGTAGCAAGGACCATGTTGCTGCCGAATCGACTGAATACCTGCCCAAGATAGTGCGTGCCGAGCTTAATATTGGTATGTGGATCGAGTAGCGTCGCTGTACCACGGTAGGGAATGTGTGCCTGTTTTGCAGTCAGTCGACCTGTGCTTGGAATAATTTGCATTAAACCATAGGCGTTGGCCTTGGAGCGCACGTCTGGCATGAATAGACTCTCCGTGCGCGCTATTCCGTATGCCCAAGTGCGCTCGATGCCGTTGGCCAGTGCCCCTTCGTCAAACTGTGCTTTGTATGGGGTCGGGTATGACACCATTACGTCTCGACCGTCAGAGCGCGCCTGCGCGTTGATGGCGCGCGAATGCCAGTTCCATTGATGTGCGAGCAGTGCGGCTTGTCCGCGCTCGGTGCGCGACAGCGAATTGAGCACGCGGTTCCACTCCGATCGCGCCATGCCATTACGACCGACTGCGAACAGCTCACGGGCGCGGATTAATCGCGGATCGTGTTGCAAGCGTGTGAGAGTGGATTCGTCCCGCTCGAGTGGATCATGGCCAAATTCATAGGGCACACCCAATCGATCGGCGGCCAGAAAACCATAGTAAGAACGTTCGCTCGACAGCGCGGCGTAGATGTCGGCCGCGGCGGATTTTTGCCCTGTGGCTTCGTGCGCGCGGGCGCGCCAGTATTGCCAGGTCGCGTCTCCTGCGATGCTCTCTGGCAAGGCATCGAGCGCGCGCATGACACGCGGCCAGTCTCCGCTGGCCAAGGCACGCCGCACATGCCACGCACCGGAATCATCGGTGTGATCCTTTATCGCTTCCATCCAATCGAGCGCGACGGGTAAATGGTCACGTGCCGCCGATAGCGCCAGTCCACGTTCGACATCGCGTTGCTCTTCGCGACTAAATCGATAGCGCTCTCGGAATGCGGGCCACACCTTGTAGGTCGTTTGTGGGTCGCGTCTGGCCGCACGTTTTATCCCATAAAGAACCAGCTTGCGATTTGCGGCGTTGTCACGCAGTTTGCGTGAAGCCGCCAACTCGGCAAGCGGATTGCGTCGCATGCGGGTCCAACGGCTTACACGATCGGCATCAATTCGGTGGGCTGACTTGGCAAGATACGTGGCCAGCTTGGTGTTGCCGGCGTTAAGCGCCAGGTCGATGCGTTGGCGCAGGCGCTTCACAGTGAGTAGCTCTGCCTGTTCAAGTTGAGCGAAGACCGGATCGCATTCATCCGGTAGTGATTCGCCGTTCATCCACAAATCGAGTGCGCGTTGCTGGCTGGCGGCACCTGGTGCCACACGCAGTTTGGCGCGTGCGGCGAGACACTGAATCACGTCGTCTCCGGAATCGGCGTAGTGCCGATCGAGCAATGCATTGAGCTGAGTCCATTTGCCGCGTTTGGCCAGATGGCTGGCAAATCGATAGCGCAAACTATTGACCGATGCCTTGCCCGCGTGTTCGTTGATGAGTCGCTCAATGGTGTGGTCGTCGATATGGCCGAGTCGAGTGCGGTAGTAGGTGGCCTGAATGTCGATATAGAGCGGATAGGCCCTGAGGTCGCTGCTGGCGTTGCGCAGAGCGCGGCTGTCCCCCTGGGAGGCTAGGGCATACGCCTCGCGAAACTCACTGCGTACCTGGTCGCTGTAGCCGTTTTCTAAGCCAAACGCTGAGTTCGTAGTCAGGATGCACCCAACTGAGAGTGTTAAAG
>JBCCHD010000035.1 GCA_039028935.1 Pseudomonadota bacterium
CATCGATGTCCGGCTCGCCCTCACCGTCTGTGCCGTCTTGTGACAGTTCCTCCGAAGGCGTCGCGACGGCGCGCGCGCGCTCATCGGCTTCGATGTCACTCAATGGGGGCGGTGCGTCGTCTTTGCTTGGCGCTTGGGCCAACACGCTTAACGAAACAAGCGCAACCATAACGGGCACACTTCGAAGCAGTTTAGTCATGAGTCACTCCAAATAACGGGCGATACGAAATCCGATATCGTCACGCCCCTGTGTAGACGAATCACGATAGGTAAATCGCAGCTCGCCGATTTTCGAATGTTGCCAACTCGAACCGCGCACAACGTGCGCATCGCCTGTGGCCTGGTCACCGACCTGATAGGCATCGTTCGTCCATTCCGACACGTTACCGGCCATATCGTACAACCCGGCGTCATCCGCCGCGAAACTGCCGACCGGTGCCGATGCGGCGTGGCCGTCATCGAAGTCGTCGATGACTTTGTTCACCAGTCCGATGGCGGAACGGCCGGCGAAATTTCCCGACGCCGGTGGCGGAGGCAACGCATCACCCCACGGGAGTAAGGACGGTTTGCGCCCGCCTGCAAATCGGGCCGCCCACGCCCACTCGGCCTCGGAGAGCAAACGGTAGCCGGTTGTTGCGGGTACCACAGGCTGCATGGTGCCACCGACGTCGCGGTAAGCGAGCGGCAGGCCTTCTTGTTCGCTTAACCAGTTGCAGTAGCGGGTCGCGGCGTCCCAAGTGACGTTAACAACCGGCGCATCATCCGCATCCAAGGATACTTTAAACGCAGTGCCACTGGTGTGGGTGGTGTCGAACGCTTTGAAGCGCGCGTTGGTCACTTCGTGAACACCGACATAATACAGGCGCGTGAGACTCACATCCCGCAACGTTTCATTCGCGCGCCGACCTCGCACGCGCCGAGATGCCCCCATCTGGAACGGACGCGGTCGCTGCAACAACATCGTCTGACCGTCACTGGTAACAATCGTGCGCTTGCGAGCAAGTTCGGCCTCGCGCGCCTGATCAACTGTCAGAAGTTTAACGGTGAGCGTCTGCGATTCCTGTGGACTGGGCAACACATCAAGAGTCGCCGGCGCGTAACCGGGTGCGCGCACGGTGAGCTGCTGATCGCGAACCGGTAGAGTTAACACCTCCCCCGACTTACCCAGACGTCGGTCGTCCTGCCAAATTTCAACGCTCGGTGGCGAACCCACCACCACGATATCACCGAGCAGCTGCTCGAGCGTCCAATTGATTTGTATGTCTTCATCACTTTTTGATGTGATGCGACGGCTCGCCTTCGCATACCCGACTTTGCTCGCGGCGACGGTGTAGGTTTTGCCAGGCGGTAGTTTGAATGTTTGTGGGGACATCCCACGGTAGCGGCCATCTACGGTGATGGCCGCGGCCGGCGTAGTCGATACAATGATCGTGCCGTCTGCCTTGGCGAGCACCACGGGGGGCAACTCAATCGCCTCGCCCGCGGTCACATTCAACGTTTTAAACCAGCTTTTGTATCCCCTGGCCTGTACGGTGAGTGGATGTTCACCGGCCAGAATTTCAAATACGCCGGGCGTTTCACCCAGCACCGTGTCACCGATCAACACCTGCGCACCGACCGGCGTGGAGGTGATCGCGACGTCCGCCCAATTGGGTCGCAACGCCACGTCAATCGACTGCGAGGTGCCAAGGCCCTCAATCGTGATCTCGCCCGAGTAGTCCAAATAGCGCGGCGCCCGCACCGTGAAGGCATACTCGCCTGGCCTGAGTTCGATCGGCTCGCTCGGCAACGCCCTAGGGGCGTCGCGACCAAAGACAATATCGGCCGCGTCCACGCCCTGGGGCAGATTAACCGTCAGATAACCAGGTAGTTTTTCCAGTTCAAACGTATAACGCTGACTCGCCTCACGGCCAATCTCGATATCAACGTCCAGCGGATAGTATCCGTCTTTGCGCGCGTTGATCGCGAGCTTACCGCGCGGCATCAGGTAGTGGTCCTGATAGCGAATGCGTGGCCAATTACCGCTCAATGTCGTGACATCGGGCACTGGCGAGATCTGCACCCAGACCGCTCGAGCGGTGAACACAAAATACAGCGCGAGTGCGGCAACGAGAAACAGAACAAACAACGCCACGCGCAACGGCGTGACGCGACGCGGTTTCGATGGTGGCGTGCCGCCCGGTGTATAGGCAATAACATCGATCGCATCCGACGCCGGCGTTGTGCCCGGCTCAATCGATGCCGGCTCGGCCATTTAGATGCGCTCCCGGCAAATCACTTCGATTGGCGCTAATGACTCGCCAGGTGCGAGATCAAAATTGATGCGCACATCGCGGTACCCCACCCGAGTGCCGACCACCGTGTACTGACCTGGACGGAGATCAAGTGTTTCGGAAGTGAGCGTGCCCAATCGACCGATCCGGTAAACGAGGACATCGGTTTTACCATCGGATCGCAATTCTACCCGCACGGGAATCTTGGCCGCTTCCATGTATTGACGCAACGTCGCAACCCGCCCGGACACGCTCGGGTCGCTCATATACGGATCGACACGCTCGAGCAAAGCCTGCGCATCGCGATACACACTGTCGCTGGCAAGGCGGGACGGTTGAGCAAGCAACATCGTGAGCGTTTCGTCGACCTCGGCATGTTCGCGCACGCGTCGCATCGCCGCAGCGGTATCGCTCGACGGGGCTTGATCAAGAATCGCTTGATATTCACGTTCGGCCCCGCGCAAGTCGCCTTGGCGCTCAAGCTCCGCTGCCCTCGAGCGCAAGCGATTGACGTCTTTCAGTCGAATGGCTGTGTCGAGCTGGGTCATCGCTGCAGCCACTTCTTGCGATTGGGGCTGAAGTCGTTGCGCTTTCTCAAAGGCATCTTGTGATGCTGCAAAATCGCCGCGGTCGAGCGCGGCGAAACCGGCCGACATGTGACGGGAGTAGGCGCTACGCGCTTGAGCGCGCGCCATCCGTTCGATACCGGCGCGTGCCGGCGCCCATTGACCGTCCAAACTCACCGCACGCTCAAACGCGTTTTTCGCGCCATTCACATTGCCGGTTTGCTCCAGGGCCTCACCTTCGGCCACCAATGCGAGGACCTCATCGAGATTGGCGGCTCGGGTCAGTCCCTCGGTCGCCGCCGTGGATTCCGGTTCGATGTCGAGCGCTAATTGGTACAAGCGCGTTGCTTCAGTGCTGTCCGCCGCCGCGAGCTGGGCGCCCGCTGACTCGAGCGTTGTGGCTAAGATAGTACCGGCACGGGCCGCCAGCTCGTCCGCAATGGCCTTGCCCTCTTCGTAGCGTGTCAGCGCCAGTTCAAATTCGTCGCGGCGAAAGGCCTGATCGCCCTGCACAGCCAACACCTTAATTTGTTCGAAGTCGTCGCTTGCCCACACCGTCGCGCGCTCGTCTTCAAGAAAAAACTGCTGCTCGAGCAATGCTTCGAGCACTTCTTCGGCTTCTTTACGCAGTTTGGCCTGTTGCGCCAGTTTCCAAGGCTCCACGCCGGCCGCGTCGGCGCTCTGACCGCCAGACGACGCGGATCGCGGCGAATCCGATGTCGTGGCGCGTTCTGAATCAGTCGCAATGGCCGGTACCGTCACTTCCCGCTCAGACGCCAGTTTCGGCAGAAAATAAAACAATGCCGCTGCGCCGATCAATCCATACACCGCAAGCAGACCCAGGGCCTTACGACTGCGGGTCTCGACAGGCGGAGGCGTCACCGCCGCGTTATCGCCGGTAACGACCTGGATGTTGTCAAAATCATCGCCATCGCGGTCGGTGATGCGCTGTGCGTCGACCTCAAACTGATCGGGCGGCAAGGTCACGTTGCTTTGTTCCGATAACGCCTGCCGTAGACGCTCTGCCACGGCGGACATCCCCGAGGGACGTTGCGCCGCATCGTGTCTGAGAAGTTCATCGATAAGTAGGGCCAACGAGCCCCCGGCTTTGCGCGCTTCGACCGCTTCGCCAGGCCATGTGCCTTCCGCCAATCGGTGTAGCGCCACACCAAACGAATACAGATCATCCGCTGGATCCGGCGGTTCGCCACCGCGTTGCTGTGGACTCATGCTGCGAGGCGAACCACCACTTCGCAATCCATCCTCACCGCGCTCTGAAGCCACCCCAAAATCAATGAGTCGTGCGTGGCCTTGACCGTCCAACAGGACATTACTGAGTTTGACGTCGCGATGAACGACGCCCTGCGCATGCACGTGCGCAAGCGCCTCGGCCAGTTCAATCATCACCGGTAAAAAGTAGGTCGCTGGCCGGCCAATGAGATCGCCAGCCCGACCGCCCGTGAGATATTCAACGGTCAGCAGTGTTTGTGCGGCATCGTCGTGAAAATCAAACACCCTCACAACGCCCGGATGGGCACATCGCGCGCACATCGTGTGTTCGTTTTGCAGCAAGCGGTTGGCCGTGTGGTCAGATCCACGCGCAATTTTGATTGCCACGCGCGAACGTAACGACGCATCCTGAGCCAGCCATACCTGACTGTGTTCGCTGTTGTGGAGCAGTTCGACCAGGGTATAGCGGTCGACCAGCTTACGGCCTTTAACCAATGGTTCCATCGATACGCATCTTTTTGTTGTTTGCGATTGCGGTATTCACGTGTACGTGTGCGGCTTACTCACTGACCGGGTCGTTGATGGACTTGGGTGGCAAAAAATTCATCTCGTCGTCGCCGACCTCGATGCCGGTTTCAGACGTATAGATCTCTCGCAACAGTTGGCGCCACTTGATGTACTGCTGATCCGCCGTGCCGCTCAATTCCACTGTGCGCCCCTGCACTTCAACCAGCAACGGTTTAACTTCAGCCGAAAATGAATCACCCAGCTCAGCCAGCGCGGCCGCGTTCAATTTGGATTGTTTACGCAGATCCCAGCCGCCCTTAATCAGGTTGATGCCGCCATAGAGTGCCGCGTTACTGCCATAGTAGGCTTCGCGCGTGCGCGCTTTATTGCGCTCTGCCGCGCCGGCGATCGCGATCAAAACACCGGCAGCGGTTGTCAAATTGGAGGTGCGGCGCAGCTCGCGAAGGACCACCGTTTCCTCATAACTGAAGCGCCGCCAGTCTTCGTATGGCGAACTCATTTCATCGTGAAAGCTTTCGTAATGCTCATCGAGTAGGTCAATGAAGGCGTATTCCCGATCGCGAATTTTCTCAATGCGCCCCAACATTGGATCATCGCTCGAAGGCAAGCGCTTAATATTCACTCGGCTGTCCTCAACCTCGTAATACTCATTGTACGCATAGGGTGAAATCGCTGCCGCAAATCGAAGCTTCGACACTGTGCGAATGCGCTCGAGTTCGTCGCCCGATAGCGTGCGACGGGCTGCCAGTAGGTCATTCGCTATATTGTTGTATAAATCGAGAAACGGTTCAGCATCGCCCGTCACGTCCTCATTGTAGGAGAGCTGTCCGGCGCGATCGGTGTAAGTCTTGTCGAGCCAGCGGCGACCCGTGGCGTCCTCAGCCACCACATCCACCTTCAATACCTCGACATCGGACTGAATCAATTTGCCCGAAATAATCAAATCGACCGCGTCGGTGTCACGGGGGATAAGTCGAACGGCTCCCCAGTTTTCTGTATCTTCCAACACCTTGCGCAATTGATACGGGACGAACGCTGCCTCCGCTCGACGCACATCCCGATTGATGAAGCGCTTACTCGCTTCCTTAGGGTCCTCGGGCACATTGGGATCAAACAATGTGATACCGATATCCATCAACTGCTCTTCAGACAACGTCTCCGCGGCCTTAATCGCCGGCTTGGCGGTCACATCAACGACGGTAGTCGAGACACAACCAGCTCCACATCCGATCATGGTCAACAGGATGGCGAATCGCCCGATTGCATGTGTACTTGCGGTCATATGTGCTCCCCGGCAGGGTGTTCCTACGAGTCGAACCAGTAGCGTCATCGTACGCTGATTGATCAACGACCCTCAATTTTTCCATCCTGGCCTGTTAACACCACGCGGGCCCTGCGCGGTGACGACGGCGCCCGTCCAATCGTCGGTCGAACGCCACGATAAAAACGGAACGCGCTAGTTACCGGTCGCCTCTCGGTACGAGCGATACTCTTCCCATAAACGTGCCCGCAGTTCGGGATTGGATTCGGCCATCGCCGCCTCGCGGAGCTGGCGAGCCACCACATCATCGCCCTGTGGATCGGGCAGATCGTCCGGCACTTGCGGTGCGTTACCCCGTTGATTGGAACCTACCGACTGGCCACTTTGCGAATCGGGATCGGTCGTGCCCGCTTCCGTGCGCACCGTGGTGTTACCCATGATCTCCCGACTCCCGCCACCGGGATCGCCCTGCCCCTCAACACCGCCTTCGATCGTCGATACTTGGCCATCGCCCTGGCGGCCGGAGCGCCGGCTGTTCGAAATCGTGTTATCAAAATCGCCGAGCGTACGATTGAGCTCGCCCTCTAGATCCGCGACCGAACGACGCGGTGCGCCAGCCGACGCGGCTTCCCCCGACGACGAGCGGCGGCTGCCCGTGCGACCGCGGCGGGCCATGGCCTCGCGAGCGTCATCGTATTCAGGCGAACTGAAATCGGGTAGGCCACCTAAATCGATCACAGTTGCCAACAGTTCAACCGATTTTTCAAGAAACTCAACCATGGTCTCCATATCTTGGAAAACCACCTGCGAGCCGGGGGTTGGCTCGGACAATTCTTCGGGGAGATAGCCCAGCTCGACCGCCGCTTTGATGAGCTTGTTGCGCGCTTCCATCAAATCTTGCGCCGCTTTTGTCAGCGCCTCCCGCGCCGTTTGCTCGGCGGGCGTTTCGATTTTGATTTTTGGCGCTTCGCCATTGTTGATGTCGGCGCTGGCCGCTTCCAAACGTTCCGCGCTGTCCGCTAAGTCTTCGGCGCTTTGCGCTTCCCGCTCACGTTGCTCGGCACTTTCACGTCGTTCACTGCGACTTTGCTGTTCGCTCGCCGCTGCGTCCTGGGCCGCTTGAGATTCCGCCTCAAGCGCCGCCTGTGCTTCCATCACCGACTGCGCGGCGGCGGCAACCGCCGCGGCCGCGGCGGCCGCGGCGGATGAGCCGCCGGACGGCTCAGCGAAGGGATCATAATTTGGATCGCTTTCACTCGATGAGGCGGCGCCTTCATCGGCAACCTCCGCATCCTCACCCTCGCCTTCCTGCTCCTGATGCTCGCGAGACCGTTCCGCCATCTTTTCGCGTGCTTTGGCCAGCGCTTCGGATGCACGGGTAACCGCCTCGGCGGCCCGGGCAACGGATTCGCCGATTTCGGCCAGCTCACGGTCTTGATTAGTCTGATCGGCGGCCGATTGTTCGGTGCCTTCGCCCTCAGAATCATCCTCCGAAGAGGCGTCGCTATCGCTGTCATTCTGCGCGGTGGTCTCGGAGGGCTGCGAGGACTGTGACGGCGACGGCTTCGAGGAGGGCGCTGACGGTGCCGACTGCGGCGGCAGCGTGGGCGGCACCGGTGTCTGACTAGCGGTTGGAGGGCTCGGCGACCCCGTACTCGGCGAGGTCGATTCCGACGGACGCGATGACGAGGACTTGCATCCCGCAGCAGCAACAACAAAAGCGGCGATGACAGCGACAACAGCGCTGCGCTTGATTATCCGGTGCATGGAGAACTCCTGCGAAATGTCCTGTAACAATAGACGATGTAAATCGGTTTTGGTTTCCTGATTACGTTAACTTTTTTGTCAACTCTTTCTAAATTTCCATGATCATACGCTCGAAGCGTAGCGCAAAGCGCGTACACTCGGTACATCGATGGCGACATGCAGTGGGCCGAATAATATGCGAAGCTCTTCGTAACGATGTGATCTTCGCCGACTGTCGATCGCCCTCCGCGACGCATGGACGAACGATGCGTCTTGGTTTAGCCTTTTGAATGCGGGTGATTGTCACCGCGTTCACCAGCGACTTGGAGAAACAAACGCCATGCGCAGCAACTGGGTTCGATTAACATCACTTCTTTGTCTTACCGGCATTCTGGCTGCCTGCGGCAATTCGCCTCCGCAGCGCATGGATGTGAACAGCGACATTCCGACACCGGTCATCAGTAAGATTCCCGTCTCTGCGGGGGTCGTCTTTAACGAACAGCTCACCAGCTTTACGACCACCGAGCGGCAACAGAACGGCAAGAAATGGCAGATTGGTCTGGGTAATACCAACCGCAAAATATTGAGCAATATTTTTGACAGTCTGTTCGAAGAGGTGGTCGAGTTTCCCAATGCCAAAGCGGCCGCCGAATCGACGGACATCGCCTTCACACTCGTGCCGCGCATCGACGACTACTCTATGCTCAGTGCCGGTGATGCGGGCGGCAAGTTCTACGCGGTCTCGATGCGCCACTTCATTGACATCTACGCCACAGCCGGCAAACGCGTGGGCACGATGGAGGTCAACAGCTACGGGCGTCAGCGTAAGGCCGGCGTCATGTCCGGTGGCGTCGCCGAAATCGACGCGGCGACCGACGACGCCTTTCGTGATTTAGCCGTCACGTTAGTGGTTGAGCTGCCGAACCAACTTAATCAGGCCGGCCTGACCGGCGCACCGGAGGACGACATCCTCGACGACATGGATGACTCAGACACCGACGCTGATATGGGAAGTGCTGAATGAAGATCAAATTGTGGCAATTCGCGCGCACCGCAGCGCTCGTCATCATCGCTACGCTGGCTATTCAATCGTGCGTCACCTCACGGGTGGATATGGCGTTTGAAAATCAAATCGACATTTCGGAGGAGTCTGGCGTTGTGCTACTCACCCGGCGCGACAACGTCAAAACCGAAACCGAGGTACCGTTTGTCGACTGCGTTAAAAAACGCCTAACTTCTGGAAGCAATCCGATCGCACTTAAGGAAGAACAGGTGTTCCTTGACAGTTTGTTCCCGTGGTTTGAACCGCGTGTCGCCCCACTGACCGTTGAAGCCCTACCCGACCTGCTGGGCAAACCGGGCGTTGCGGACAAAGTCACCGATGCCGGTGTGCGCTACGTGATGTGGCTCGGCGGTTCGGTTGAAACCAAAGATGGCGGCGGCTCCATCACGTGCGACACGACGGTGGGGTGTTTTGGTTTCACCTGGTGGGAAAACGGGGCCATCTACGAAGCGTCTATTTGGGATCTTGAGAATTTGGAAAGCACGGGCGTTGTGAGCGCGGACGTAACTGGGCGTTCTTACATCCCCGCTATCGTGGTCCCAATCCCTCTTATCGCCCGAACGAAGACAGCGGCCTGTTCTGAAATGGCGGAACAAATAAAGGGCCAGTTTAACGACGCCACGTAGCCCACTCATCGATCGCCCGCACTGCGGTGAGGCGGTCAACAGCGGATCGGTGCTCGTCGGAGCGTAACGCTAATCGGTGTTGTCCGGGGTGTCTGGTGTCGGTGACACCGGTGCCTCACCCTCAGTCGTGGCTGTTCCCTCGACCGCGTTGGAGGCGTCGCCCGCCGCCTGTTCTCGTGCAGCACGAACATCGGGGGGTAAGCCCTCGCTCAGATCAAAACGAAACGCACGCCGAACGCCCGGCGTCGCCACGGCCTGACCGTTCACCACGCGCGGGCGATAACGTGCCGCTTTTAAGCGCGTGCTGAGTTCAACCGCAAACCGACGGTAATTCAAATCATCCCGAATCACGGTGACATTCTTAACGCGGCCGTGGGCGTCGACCGTAAATTCGAATTCGACAACCGCTACCCCTTCGGGCACCTGCGCCAAACGCGAACGACGGTACCCAATCGGTACGGGCTCAAACTCGATTTCTTTCGGCTGGGCAAACTGGGACGACGGTTCGCCCGTCGCCTCGATAACGGCGCCGGCCTGGGCGTACGCTTGTCGTGCGCGTCCGCGTTGCCCGCTGATCACGTACCAATCACCCAGCGCGCCCCAGGCTTCGGCGAGGTCGGCCTCGTCCGAAAAGGTCTGCGAATCATGAATTTGGATCACACGCCGAAGCGCGTTGGCGCCTGAGCGAGACATGATGCGATTGGCCCCACGTGGTGTGTTGGTGTAAGAGTCCGCGTAGTCGCGGAGCGGGCCAGTCAAGCGCAAATCGTCGGGACCGTAGGCACGTTCCATGATGGCGATCGACCGCCGATAGTTGTTGCGCGCAAGATCGGGGCGCCCCACCAACTCCAACCACTTGGCCTGTCGGCGCAGTGCCGGTAACAACCGCGGTGTTTCACCATACGTCTCTTCGTTCGCGCGCAGCAGAAACCGTTGCTCGCGTGCCGCTTTGCTTAACTCGCCACGGTTGTAGTGCAGTCGAGTGAGTCGATTAACAAGCGGGGTTTGAAGCAAATTGTAAATGCCAAAATTGCGATGGGTGAGGTCTTTTGCGGTGACCAATGCTTCCTCCGCTTTCACTGGATCACCGCCGAGCATTAAGGCGCGGCCGAGTCCCTCATAAGGCTGCACGAGGTACGGGCTGAACACGCCTTCTGAAGCGGATATTTCTTTAATCGCGCGTGAATACGCTTCGGCCGCTAGCTCAAAATTATTGAGCTTACTTTGCGCCTCACCAATACATAAAAACGGCCCAGCCAACACGCCCGAGTTGGTGACGAGCGCCGCGCGCTGCACGGTGTTTTCACACTCGATCAGCGCACCAGCGAAATCACCGCCTGCAAGCTTGGCTTGCGCCTGCGCGGGTATCAGCGAGGGAAGACGTTGAGGGTCAGCCGGCGCGACCGATTGCGCGAACGCCCACGGTAACCACCCAACGCTGAGTAGCGTCGCCGCTGTGAAACGAATGAGACTAATCAATGATCTTAACTTTCTGGCCAGGTTCAGGCTCGCCTTTGGGATAAAAGTCGTTGAGCAGACGAAGCTGCTCTTCGGCGTATTCGGTTAACGGTGACGCTGACGCCAGACGCCCCATGGTCGTGGCCGAATTGGCTTCGACCACAGTGATGGCCGGAATTTGGGCGGACCGTAACCCGCGCGCGTCGAGTAAACGGAAACTCTTCATCGCACTCACGATTCGGTAGTTGTCACGGCGTCGAACGGCGTCTTCTGAGTTAGCGCCCGCAATAACATAGGCATACTCGTCATCGACGAACACGGCGTAGCGCACCGGGCGCTGACCGAAGGGTGAGTTAGCAACAGGCGCCAGCGCGGTGTAGCCCTGCATATTGCCTGCATTCAATGTCTGCCTTTCGCGCAGATTTCTTACGCCAATGCGTTCAGTCAGAATGGTGATGGGGCTGACCGCCTCGCGCAATGGCTGACGCGAAACAATCAGCACCGATTGGCGATCGGGTGAAATGCTCTCTATTCGCCCACGATTGTTGCCAATTGACCAGCCTTTTGGAAAACGTATTCCAATCCCGTAATTGGCGTGTCGAAATTCGTTTTCAGATATGACGCCACCCGCGCCTACTTTGCCGTAGACCATGCCGTCGATCTGATTGAGAAAGAAGTTGCGGTTGTCCTCGGCCACTGAAATACCATCGATTTTGTTGGCCGCCTCGACCACCTCCCGCAAACGCTTGTCATTGTCGGGGTGGGTGGAAAACAAACCGTGATACACCTGAGGCTCGCGGCCTTCCTCTTCCGCGCGGGCAATCTCGAACAGCTCTTGATTCTTCAGGATGCGCACCACATCGATCATGGGCTCTGAGCCATAACCGGCACGCACCAGATATTCGGCGCCCTCCCGGTCCGCTTCGAGTTCCAAGTCGCGGCCATAACCGCGAATCAGCGCACCACCGACATAGTCGCTGAGCATCCCGCCGACCGCCCCGGCGGCGACGCCGGCCACGCCGCCGAGCGCATCAAGCACTTTGCCGCGCGCATCCTGACGCACTGCGTGGCGAGCCGTAATATGACCGATTTCGTGACTCAACACCGCCGCCAGCTCGGCCTCAGAATTCAGATACGCAATCAGGCCACGAGAGATATACACATAGCCGCCTGGCGTGGCGAACGCGTTCACTTCGTCGCTGTCGAGCACCGTGAAGGTGTAGTCGAGATCCGGGCGATCACTGTGGGACGCCAGTTTTTGGCCAATGCGGTCGACATACTCTTGAAGATCCGCATCGGGATAAGCGCGGTACTGCGCCATAATTTGAGGATGCATCTTGGCGCCCAGCTCGATCTCGTCCTCTTCGGACATGCTGACAAAATCAATGCCGCCTGTGGCCGGGTTCGACGCGCAGGAGTTCAGCAGCAGCACCAGACAACCCACCGAGAGCAGGCGAAACCAGCGCCAGGGGCTAAACAGCAAACGACTGGTCGATAATGGGGTGAATCTCACGACATCGGCTCCTGAGTGGTATAACGCGAACCTTCCGAATAATAACCCGGAAACGTAACATTTCGGTGAATCGGCGTCTCACGTGGCCGATCTCTTGGGCACCGAATACAGGCGAAATGGCCTATCGAGGCCGCACGCTACTATAATGTGACCACACAAAGGCCTTGGGGTTGCAATCCAGATGAGGGCGCGACCCAACCTCTTCACAGGGTGCCGAGCGTGTACACGCTTGAAACAGCAGAAATTGTGCGTTTCGACCAAAGCACTTTCGCCTGAAACTGCTATACTCAGCGCCGCCGATCGATCGCCTGCGCGGCGCTGAGTCCCCTCGGCTACAGGCCGAAGCGAGGCAGCTTGCCTGCAAAGCGATCCATCCATCACCATCACACCGAGGATTTTTCGTGAGCACATTCGACCAACAATTAACTAAAATTCGATCCAGCAAGGGCTTCATCGCAGCGCTTGACCAAAGTGGTGGCAGCACGCCTAAGGCACTGAGGCTCTATGGCGTTGAGGAAAGCGCCTACACCAACGACCACGAAATGTTTGACATGGTGCACGCCATGCGGACGCGGATTATGACGAGTAAGAGTTTTACCGGCGAGCGCATACTCGGCGCCATTTTGTTTGAAAACACCATGGATCGTAGGGTTGAGAGCCGTGACACGGCCGACTACCTGTGGTCGGTCAAACAAGTCGTACCGTTTCTTAAGGTAGACAAGGGTCTCGAAGAACCGGTGAACGGGGCGCAGATAATGAAGCCCATGCCTGAACTCGACGCGCTGCTCGTCCGAGCAAAAGACAAAGGCATTTTTGGCACCAAAATGCGCTCTGTCATTAAGGAGGCGAATGCCGACGGCGTGAACGCGGTGGTCGACCAGCAGTTTGAGATCGGTCGACGCATATGCGCTGCCGGTCTGATCCCGATTATTGAACCGGAGGTCGATATCCACTGCCCGGACAAAGAAGCGGCCGAAACGCTTCTCGAGGCGGCCATCCTGCGCCAGCTCAATGCGCTGGACGACAGTGAACGCGTCATGCTCAAGCTTACCTTACCCGAGAAAACCGACCTTTACGCGGGCTGCATCGCCCACGCCCAGGTGATGCGCGTGGTTGCCTTGTCAGGCGGCTACAGTCGCGAGGAAGCCAACCATCGACTGTCTGCGAATAAAGGCATGATCGCGAGCTTCTCGCGGGCGCTGTCGGAAGGTCTTAACGCCGGGCAGAGTGACGACGAATTCGATACGATGATGGATAATTCTATCGAGAGTATTTTCAACGCATCATCAACATGAAGATCGCTCGATCGCCGGACAAAAAAAAACGCGCGGTGAACCGCGCGTTTTTTTTACCATCCATACCGCCCTGTTGGCGGCTCAACCATTATGAGCCGTCGAACGTCAGGCGGCTTAAACCCAATTCCCGATGCACGCGAATCGTTCGGTCTAGCTAAACGCCTGAATACCCGTTTGGGCACGCCCTAAAATCAACGCGTGAATATCGTGCGTCCCCTCGTACGTATTGACGGCTTCCAGGTTCATCATGTGACGCACAACATGGTACTCGTCCGCGATGCCGTTACCGCCGTGCATATCACGCGCCGTGCGAGCAATATCGAGTGCCTTGCCACAGCTGTTGCGTTTGATCAGTGAGATCGACGTCGGATTGAGCGTGCCAGCGTCCTTGAGGCGCCCCGCCTGCAAGCAGGCGTGCAGGCCAATCGTGATCTCGGTCTGCATATCGGCCAGCTTTTTCTGCACGAGCTGTGTGGCGGCTAATGGTCGACCAAATTGATCACGTTCCAGGCTGTAACGACGCGCGGCGTGCCAGCAAAACTCCGCGGCGCCCAAAGCGCCCCAGGCAATACCGTACCGTGCCGAATTCAAACAACCGAACGGTCCGCCCAACCCTCGCGCTCCTGGCAATAGGTGTTCGCTGGATACCTCAACACCATCCATGACGATCTCGCCCGTTACCGACGCCCGCAATGAGAATTTGCCGTCAATTTTTGGCGCACTCAGTCCAGCCATGCCTTTTTCAAGAATAAAGCCACGAATCACGCCGTCGTCTGTTTTGGCCCACACAACAAACACGTCGGCAATGGGCGAATTGGTGATCCACATTTTGCTGCCGGTGAGACGGTAACCACCGTCGATCGTCTGTGCGCGCGTTTGCATGCTGGCCGGATCAGAACCTGAATTCGGCTCGGTGAGTCCAAAACAGCCGACCCACTCGCCAGTCGCCAGTTTCGGTAGATATTTGAGTCGCTGTGCCTCGGAGCCATACGCATTAATGGGATGCATAACCAACGACGACTGCACGCTCATGGCCGAGCGGTAACCCGAGTCGACACGTTCGACTTCTCGCGCAATGAGGCCATAGCTCACGTAGTTGAGGCCGGCGCAACCGTAACCGTCGATCGTCGCGCCCAACATGCCCAGTTCACCGAGCTCAGTCATAATGTCCCGGTCAAAGGTTTCATTGCGATTCGCGTCCAGCACACGCGGCTGCAATTTGGACTGGCAGTAATCACGAGCGCTTTCCATGACGATCGTTTCGTCTTCGCTCAATGCGCCACACAGGTCGAGTGGATCTTCCCATTGAAAGGGCGCCGGATTGTCGCGGCCGGTGGGCATGGCCGCCGCTTTGGTACTCATTGTCACTTCTCCATTAAGTGAGGCTAATGCCTATCTGATGGCGTCAGTTTACCAGCCCGAGCCGGTCGATGGCACACCCTCGCGCACAAATTCAAGCGCCGCCAGGCCCACACCTCAAAGACCGTGGTGTGTTACCAAACACAGGCGTATTACGTTAAACCCAGAGGCTGTGGGGTACAGCGAGCACGTCGATCGACGCACCGCGTTCAATTAACGCCGGTTAATCGTGTTCGAAATACAGGCCGGTTACTGGATGAGATTTAAGAACTCGTGGCGCGTTTTGTGGCTTTCACGAATGCTGCCGAGCAAGGCGGATGTGCGCATCATAGAGTTTTGTTTTTCAACGCCGCGCATCATCATGCACATGTGACGGGCCTCAACGACCACGCCGACCCCACGGGCCTGGGTCACTTCCTGCACCGCCAACGCGATCTCACGCGTGAAGTTTTCCTGGATTTGCAAACGCCGCGCATACATTTCAACGATTCGAGCAAACTTTGACAAGCCCAGCACCTTGCCGCTGGGGATGTAGCCAATATGGCAGTGTCCGTAGAACGGCAACAGGTGGTGCTCGCACAAGGAGTACAACTCAATATTGCGCACCAGCACCATCTCTTCCGAATCGGAACT
The DNA here is from genome assembly GCA_039028935.1 of Pseudomonadota bacterium. Classification (NCBI taxonomy): domain Bacteria; kingdom Pseudomonadati; phylum Pseudomonadota; species Pseudomonadota bacterium. The sequence continues at coordinate 15,552 of JBCCHD010000035.1, forward strand.
GAACACCGCATTGTTGACAATTTCGTCCAAACTTTGGCTATACCCGCGCGTGAGATACTGCATGGCTTTGGCGGCGCGCTTGGGTGTATCAAGTAGGCCTTCGCGCGACGGCTCTTCGCCCAGCAAATCCAAGATGTCGCGATAATGCTTCGCGATGTGATCGGTGGCCATGTTGTGTTCTCCCAGGCGTGCAGCCGCTCGCTGCACAACGTGGAGTATAGCCACATTGACTGACGATTGGCATGGGCGATGAAAATAATCTGTGGTATCGAGCGACTGGACGTCGCATTCAATCTACGCACCAAGTTGGGTCACTCGCCGCTGTTAGCCAGCGTGGTCGACCTCAACAAAAACCCGCCGAAAGGCGGGTTTTTGTTGGTACACGTTCCCTGCAACTCTCCGAACGGTGTCAGCATGGGTTTGGGTGGTCAAAACAACGCAGTCCCTCGCTGCTTAGACGACCAACCGATCCATGAAGTCGATAACACTCGTCGCTTCAAGCGCTTTTTGGTTTTTGCACAGTGCGAAAATCTCTTCGCAGCGATGCGGGACAAAACGCGTGGCAAGATTGGACTGAAATTTCGCTTCGAGCACGGGGATACCCTCTTCTCGACGGCGACGATGACCGATCGGGTACTCGATCGCGACTCGCTCCGTGTGGCTACCGTCCTTGAAAAAGACCTGCATCGCGTTGGCAATCGACCGTTTGTCCGGATCGTGGTAATCGGCGCTATAGGACGTATCTTCTTCAATTTCCATTTTGTCGCGCAGCTCATCAATGATGGGATGCGCCTCGTGAAAATCGTCCTCGTAGTGTTCGGCGACAAGATTACCAAAGGCAAGTGGCACGGCGGCCATATACTGTAGGCAGTGGTCGCGGTCGGCGGGATTGGCCAACGGACCGACTTTAGAAATGATACGAATCGCGGATTCGTGCGTGGTGATCACAATTTTCTCAATCTCGTCCAAGCGACCCTTCACCTCCGGGTGCAATCGCACGGCCGCTTCGCAGGCCGTTTGGGAGTGAAATTCAGCCGGGAAACTAATCTTGAATAGGATGTTTTCCATTACATACGTGCCGTAGGGTCGCTGAAACTTGAATTCCCGATCCGCCGGATCTTTACACTTAAGATCAGCGTTGGTCTGACTGAAGCTGACGTCATAAAACCCCCACTGAGGCGCCGTCAACACTCCCGGGATGCCCATTTCCCCACGCAGCGTCATATCGGCCAGGCGCACACCCCGTGATGTGGCATCACCGGCCGCCCACGATTTGCGCGAGCCCGCGTTTGGCGCGTGGCGATACGTACGTAGCGAAGAACCATCGACCCATGCTTGCGACACCGCGGCCATGATTTGTTCGCGATCACCGCCCATCATGCGTGTAACGACCGCCGTGGTGGCAACCCGTACCAGCAAAACGTGACACAAACCGACACGGTTAAAGCTGTTTTCAAGAGCCAGCACGCCTTGAATTTCATGGGCTTTGATCATGTATGACAGCACGTCACCCATCGTAAGCGGCGCCCGCCCATTGGCTACGTTAACCTGGGACAGATAATCCGCCACGGCCAAAATACCGCCGAGGTTATCCGACGGATGCCCCCATTCGGCTGCCAGCCACGTGTCGTTAAAATCGAGCCAGCGAATGATGCAACCGATGTCCCATGCCGCTTTTACCGGATCCAGTCGGTATTGTGTGCCCGGCACCCGCGCGCCATACGGTACGGTCGTGCCTTCGACGATGGGGCCGAGGTGTTTGGTGCACTCGGGAAAGCGTAGCGCGAGGAGACCGCAGCCCAGCGTATCCATTAGACAATTGCGTGCCGTATCACGCGCCTCATCCGAACCAATGCTGTCGTCCAGCACGTAGTCCGCAATATCTTGAATGACCTGATCGTAGTCAGGCCGGTTGTTCATATCGACGTTTGCGCTCATTGATTTCAGTCCGTATTGATTAGCAGTATTAAAAAAAGCGGTGTTCGAATCAGCCGCGAGAGGCGAGTGGCACGACGCGCCGCGGCTCCGGCCCAATGTACTCGGCATTTGGTCGAATAATTCGATTGTCGGCGCGCTGTTCAAACACGTGCGCCGCCCAGCCGGTGGTGCGAGACATGACGAAAATAGGGGTGAACAATTTGGTGGGTATACCCATGAAGTGATACGCAGACGCGTGGAAAAAATCCGCATTACAGAACAGTTTCTTTTCACGCCACATCACTTCTTCACAGCGCACAGACACCGGATACAACGTGGTATCGCCTACTTCGTCCGCCAATTTTTCCGACCACTTTTTAATAATGGCGTTACGCGGATCGGATTCGGTGTACACCGCATGGCCAAAGCCCATAATTTTTTCTTTGCGCTCGAGCATGCCCAGAATTTCTCGCTCGGCCTCCTCTGGCGACGACCACTGCTCGATCAATGCCATCGCGGCTTCATTGGCACCGCCGTGAAGCGGACCACGCAGCGACCCAATGGCGCCGGTGATACAGCTATGGATATCGGATAACGTCGACGCGCACACGCGGGCGGTAAACGTGGACGCGTTAAATTCGTGCTCTGCGTAAAGGATGAGCGAAACCTGCATCACTCGCCGATGCAAGTCCGACGGCGTCTTGCCATGAAGCAAGTGTAGAAACTGTCCGGCGATCGTATCTTCGCCTGTATCGAGATCAATACGCACACCATCATGACTAAACCGGTACCAATAGCACATCATTCCTGGGAGCGTAGCAATGAGGCGATCCGCTTTATCTTGTGCTTGCGAGAAATCGGTCTCGGTTTCAAGATTACCGAGCACCGACACGCCTGTGCGCAATACGTCCATGGGATGCGCGTCGCGAGGAATCAGTTCGAGCGCGGCTTTTAGCGCCGACGGCAAGTCCATTCGCTCACGAAGGCGCTGCTTGTACGCGGCCAGCTGCGCTTGATTGGGCAGCTCTCCGTGAAACAGAAGATAGGCCACCTCTTCAAAATCACAATGATCGGCCAAATCGTCCACTTCGTATCCATAGTAAGTCAGACCCGAGTGGCCCATTGCCACTGTACAAATCGCGGTCTTTCCCGCCACCTGGCCACGAAGTCCGGCACCGCTTGCTTTCTTGTCCGCCACGCTACTCTCCTGAATCGAATAATGAATGATAGTTACGTTTTAAATGTGACCATCGAGATTATTTATTGCCAAACAGTTCGTCGAGCTTTTGCTCGAACTCGTGATAACCGAGATAGTCGTAGAGCTCTTCGCGCGTCTGCATAATGTCGACGACCTCTCGCTGGTGACCATCGTTAAGCAGCGCTTGGTAAACGCGCTCGGCGCCGCGATTCATCGCGCGATAGGCGCCGCAGCAGTACAACACGATGTCCACACCCACCTCACCCAGCTCCGGCGTGCTAAACAGCGGTGTTTTACCAAACTCGGTGATATTCGCCAGAATCGGCACACTGACGCTTGAACGAAAGTCACGATACTGTTCGAGTTGATAAATCGCTTCTGGAAAAATCATGTCGGCACCGGCTTCAACGTACGCTGCTGCCCGATCTTGCGCGGCAGCCATACCCTCATTCGCGAGGGCATCGGTACGCGCCATGATGACAAAACTCTCGTCAATTCGGCCGTCCACCGCGGCTTTTATGCGGTCGACCATTTCACCAGTCGAGACGATTTCCTTGCCCGGACGATGGCCACAGCGCTTTTGAGCAACTTGATCTTCGATGTGCATACCGGCCGCACCGGCTTTGGCCATCGAACGCACAGTACGAGCGATATTAAAGGCGCCGCCGAAACCGGTATCCGCATCGACCAACAATGGCAGATCCGTGACATCGGTAATTCGACGAATATCAATCAGCACGTCGTCTAGATTACTGATACCCAGATCGGGCATACCCAAAGAATTGGCCGCCACGCCCCCACCTGAAAGATACAACGCCTTGTGGCCAACTCGTTCTGCCATGCGCGCAGCAAACGCGGTGATCGCACCCACCACCTGCAGCGGCTTATGCTCGGCGACCGCCTGACGCAGCAAGTGTCCTGCTGTGGGTCGTGCTGACATGTTCAATCTCCTCTCGCGCCCGGAAAAGTGCGCATCGTTACGTCGTTATCGCCAAAACGGCACTAGGTTTCCGCCGCCATGTCGTCGCCCTGCCGGGTGGCATGCGCACGAACGCGGCGTTCGATGTTCAGGCGGGCCGCACTGATATGCCGTCGCATCAGTATTTCAGCCAGCTCGCCATCTCGTTCCTGGATCGCCGCAAAAATACGTTGGTGCTCGACCAGTGCGCGGCGTGGGCGCCCGCGATGCGCACTAAATTTGCGTCGGTAAAGTCGCATAAGCGGATAATGGTCCTGACAGAGCGCGGTCGTTAACAAGGCGTTTCCGCATCCGGCGGCGATCTGAAAGTGAAAATCCAGATCGCCCTCTTGACGAAAATACTCGCGTCCCTCGTGTCGCTCGATCTCCTTCTCGTGCGTGGTAAGCAGGGCTCCGAGCTGATCGACTTGTGCATCGCTCATGTTCTGGGCCGCCAGGCGACACGTCATCCCTTCCAGCGCTTCGCGCACCTGATACAGCTCAATGAGCTGGTGCTCGGACAACGACACCACTCGCGCACCCGCATTGGGGGTCGTGGTGACCAAACGCTGAGATTCCAGCCGCCGTAGCACGTCACGAATGGGTCCGCGGCTTGTACCAAACCGCATGGCCAATTCCGCTTCACGCAGTTTCTGGCCGGGCGCGAGCTCCCCTTCCACAATCGCGTGCTGCAGCTGCGCAAGCAGTCGAGTGGCGCGAGGTGCCGGGTTGGACTGGGTGTCGGTGGATTGCACGAAAAGGCTCAGATTGTCGACAAAACGGATCAGAACGACCCTGAAACTGGCGAGATTTTGATGCGGATAAAGCGGATTGTCAACAATCAAGGTAGGCGCGAGCAACCGCGCTGACCAGTCCCGATCGCGCGACATTTCCGGTACACTCTCGATCCGGCCAAGATTCGTTCCAATGCCTCGCCTGCCAAGAGATCACCCGCAATGACCGTCACCCGACTAATCGCCGTCGCTTTATTGCCCCTGTTGTTGCATGGGCCCATCAAGGCGCAAACGCTGCAGGAAATCGTCGTCACCGCGACTCGCACGGACACCGCACTGCGCGAGTCGATTGCCGCTGTATCGGTAGTGGACGGTACACAGGTGCAACTTGGCCAACCGCAATTAGGGCTCGACGAATCGCTTAACCGTGTGCCCGGACTGTTCCTTCAAAACCGTTTTAACTTCGCTCAGGACCTGCGTATCTCCAATCGAGGCTTTGGCGCACGGGCCAGTTTTGGCATTCGCGGCACGCGCATACTGGTCGACGGCATTCCTGCAACGCTCGCCGACGGTCAAGGCAGTGTGGACGCCATAGACCTTGGTTCAATTCAACGCATCGAAGTGTTACGTGGACCGGCTTCAACGTTGTTTGGCAATGCGGCGGGGGGCGTCATTGCAATTGAATCGGAGGTTGGCGCCGACCAGCCTTTTATTGAAGTGCGAAGCGCGTTGGGCGAATTTGGCTACGACAAAACCCAACTCAAGGCCGCCGGCAATGTGAATCGATTAGGCTATATGGCGAGTATTGCGCACATTGATGTGGATGGTTATCGGGACTTCAGTCAGGCGCGCAACACCTTAGTCAATCTGAAAGGTCGCTACGTCACGAGCCTGGCACCGGACGCAACACAATTTGACGTGTCGCTGAGTCACACCGACCAGCCCGAAGCCAACGATCCAGGTGGTATTGATTTGGCGCAGGCACTCGCCGCGCCCCAGTCAGCGCGCGACCGCAATGTGCAGCTGCGCACGGGTGAGGATCTGGATGAAACGCGACTGGGCGTGCGCGCGCTTCGCCGCTCCTTGTTTCGCGACCAAGATCGCTTCGCCGTGAGTTTGTTTTACGGTGAGCGGCAATTTGACGGCCGAATTCCAACGGGTGATGGCGCCATCGTGTTTGATCGCCAATTTATTGGCGGCGGCCTGCAATATGACGTCAGCGCAATTTGGGGTGGCAAGCAACATGACTGGATTATGGGAGTCGACGTCGAGATCCAAGATGACGAGCGCGAACGATTCCAAAACGTGAATGGTCTACGCGGTGCGGCCCTGCTCGCGCAGAGGGAAAAAGTGGAGAGCACTGGCGTGTTTATTCAAGACACGCTGCATCTGTCCGATCAACTCAATCTGGTTGTGGGTTTGCGCCACGACGCGATTCAATTTGCGCTCACCGATCGGTTTTTGAGTAACGGTGACGCATCCGGATCACGCACACTGCGGCATACGAGTCCAATTATCGGCCTCACCTGGCAGGGCAATTCAACGCTCTCCGCTTACTTCAATCGTGCCACGTCGTTCGAAACCCCCACCACCACCGAGCTTGCTGTGGCCTCAGGCGGTTTCAACCCAGATCTCGAACCGCAGATCGCCGTTAATCACGAGATTGGTCTGCGCGGCGAGTGGGACGGTCTTGCCCCGAGTCACTGGTCCATCGCGCTGTACGCGATCGATGTTGACGACGAACTCATTCCAATCGAGCAAGCAGATGGCAGCGATCTGTTTCTGAACGCCGGAAAGTCCGAAAGGCGCGGTGTCGAACTGGACGTACACACCACACTGTCTCCGACGTGGTCGGCCCATCTTGCCTACACGCTATCGGATTTCGAATTTGAGCAGTTTACAGACGGAAACGGCAACGTGCTGGATGGCTTAACCACCCCGGGCACGCCTCGTCACAACGCCACCCTGTCGTTTGACTATCGTCACGCTGGACGCTTTGTCACATTGGATGTCGAACACACGGGCCGCATTGTGTTGAACAACGCCAACAGCGAACGGGCGCCGGCGAGCACACGCGTGTCCGTGCGTGCAGGACTGACTCGCACATTCGATCGATGGCAAATCTCTCCGTTCATTGGTGTGCAAAACCTCGGCAATGAGCGCTATTTTTCGAATTTGCGCACAAACGCCTTCGGCGGTCGTTTTTATGAGCCCGCCCCGGAGCGCTCCGTTTACGGCGGCATCACCGTCCGTTATGCCCTGCCCGTAGGCGAACGATGAGCCGATCTGGCGCCCGCGGTCGGTTGGCGCGCAGATCGAGACCAACTGCTTTATTTCGACGACGACCGAGGCACTGCGATCCGCCCGTTACGCCACCTACTCTCTAACTGGCTTTTTTCTCCAGTCGTCGCGCGTGCAACAACGGCTCCGTGTATCCACTTGGTTGACGAGCGCCTTTGATCACCAAATCACAGGCCGCGGCAAACGCGATGCTCTGGTCAAGGTTGTCGCTCATCGGCTGATACGCCGGATCACCCGCATTTTGTCGGTCGACCACTTCAGCCATTTCACGCATCACGCCAACGATCTGCGCATCGGTGCAAATGCCGTGATGCAGCCAGTTGGCAAGAAGCTGGCTCGATATGCGCAAGGTGGCTCGGTCTTCCATTAAACCAACATCATTGATGTCCGGCACCTTTGAACAGCCCACACCCTGATCGATCCAGCGTACGACGTAACCCAGAATCGTCTGGCAACTATTGCGAAGTTCTTGCGCGACGGTGGCCTCGTCCAAACGGCTTGTCGCTAAGGGCGGCATCAGAATGTCCGCCAGATGCGCGTGGTCGCGAGTGATCAAGTCGCGCTGTACCGCCGACACGTCAATAGCGTGATAGTGCAGGGCATGTAGCGTTGCGGCGGTCGGTGAGGGCACCCATGCGCAGTTGGCGCCGGCGTCCAAATGTCCACGCTTGGTCTGCACCATTTCGTTTAACTCATCAGGCTTGGGCCACATACCTTTGCCAATCTGCGCTCGGCCCGGCAGCCCACAGCGAATCCCAACATCGACATTCCAACGTTCATACGCGTCGATCCAAGGTTGCGCCTTAATTTGATCTTTATTGAGCATGGGCCCGGCATGCATGCTTGTGTGAATCTCATCACCTGTGCGATCCAAGAAGCCCGTGTTGATAAACACCAACCGGTCCTGAACGGCACGAATACACTCCTTGAGATTGACCGTCGTACGGCGCTCCTCATCCATCACCCCTACTTTCAGAGTAAACCGTGCTAACCCAAGCATATCCTCGACAAGACCGAACAACCGATCGGTGAACGCCACTTCGTCGGGGCCGTGCATTTTCGGTTTGACGATATAGACACTGCCGCTGCGACTGTTACGCGCGCCGGCCTGCTTTCGTAAATCGTACAGCGCGCACGTACTGGTTATAACGGCGTCGAGTATGCCCTCTGGAATTTCGCGTCCGTCGGCATACAGCACGGCATTATTGGTCATAAGATGTCCAACATTACGCACCAGCAACAGGCTGCGACCGGGAAGCACTAATTCGTTTCCGTATGGATCGCTGTAAACCCGATCGCCAGCCAGCACACGCTCAACGGTTTTGTCCCCTTTGCTGAACGACACACTCAAGGTGCCCCGCATTAAACCCAACCAGTTCCGGTAGACCGTTACCTTGTCGTCCGCATCGACCGCGGCCACAGAATCCTCACAATCTTGGATCGTGGTGACGGCCGATTCGAGCCGCACATCCGCCAGGTGGGCATTCGCGTCGCGTCCGATCGGATGTTCATCGTCAATCACCAATTCGATGTGCAGCGAGTGATTGCAAAAGAGTAGCGTGAGTGCTTTGCCATCGCTGGTATGACCAACAAACTGCGCGGGGTCCTTGAGGACTGTTTCACCGTCCTCAAAAAGCACTTCGATACTAGTGACATCATCTTTGTGCTGAAGTTTGTACAGCGCCGCATCCGCATGACTCCCGCGCTCAAGCGGAATCGCAGTATCCAGAAAGTCCGCCGCATAGCGAATAACGGCATGTCCGCGCGCGGGATTGTAGCCACCGCCACGGGTTTTGCCGTCAGATTCGTCGATCACATCGGAGCCATATAGCGCGTCGTAGAGGCTACCCCAACGCGCGTTTGCGGCGTTGAGCGCAAAACGCGCATTGCTCACAGGCACGACCAACTGGGGGCCGGCCACCTTGGCAATTTCGGCATCGACGTGCTGAGTCGTAATGGAAAACTCGTCGCCCTCCTCCACTAGATAGCCGATATCACGCAGCATCGCGGTATACGCATCCGCATCCCACTCGGCGTCATGATGCCGTGCATGCCAACGATCAATCTGCTCTTGAAGCGAGGCCCGAAGCTCGAGCAGTCGGGCGTTCTCAGGCGCCAACTCATTCACAATACGCTCGAGTCCCGACCAAAACTCACTGGCGTTGAATTCAATATCCGGTAGCAGTTCGTTTTCAACAAACGCTTTAAGCGAGGCGGCAACGTGAAGCGCACCTATCTCAATGTAGTCGGATGGGGCAGTCATGCTGAACTCCCTTGTCATTAAACATAAAAAGCCGAGGTTGAACTCGAGCGAGGCCCGAATTGTACAAGGAAGCCAGTGTAAATGGATACGTCGACGCGTTAATTCCTATGCGTTGCGCCCCAGCGAACCAGTGCATCCACCGCAACCGCACCACCTGCGCTCGATGCCGAGTCTTGTCGCGGCCGAACCATCAGTGGATTAACGTCAAGTTCGACCAGACGATCGCAATGATCAACTGCGAAGCGCGCAATCGCGGCGATAGCCTCCACCGCCGCATCGATATCCCCCACCGGTCGGCCGCGATAACCGGTCAACAGTGGATAACACGCTAGCTGGTGCAGCGCCTCTGTGATTTGGGCTTTCGTGACGGGCAGTAGCAACTGCACGCTGTCGTTCAAGAGTTCAACCAATACACCGCCGGCCCCGATCACCAACACCTGCCCAAAGGCCTCGTCAGCGCTCACGCCAACTAGTAATTCCGCCACCGCATCGGTCACCATGCTCTCGATCAGCACACGATTACTGATCACGCTGAGCTCAGCGGCCTGCGTGCGCGCGGCTTCTGAACTGGATACATTGAGCCGAACGGCATTGAGCTCAGTTTTGTGCGCAAGCGATTCGCCAAGCGCTTTGATCACGACGGGGAAGCCTACCGCGCGCGCCATTTCCGCCGCGTCACGAACACTCCCTTCGCGCGATTCGGGGATCGGTACGCCATAGGCGGCGAGCAACTGCTTGCTTTCGTATTCATCGAGCGTGGCGCCGGGTACGAGCACATGCGGTTGTGCCAAGGGCGCGAGTGAAGCATGGTTTTGTTGCGCGCGACCAACCGCGGCGGCATGGGCGATCGCCGTTAAACACTCTCTCAGTCCTTGCATCGGTGCGACGCCAAGCTCCATAAGTCGCGCCCGCGCACTAGCCGGAAAATTCTCGGGTAGCGACGCCACCACTACGACCCGAGTGTCCGTCGCGTCCGACGCGGCACAGAGCGCCCTCTCGGCGACTTTCCACGATTCGATCTCACAGGAATCGGGGGGTGGATAGTCCAAGATCAGCAGCGCGCATTCGAGCGGATCGCGAAGCAGAGTCGAGAACGCGGATGACAGCGTGTCGTAATCGCCCCATGAATAGGTGTGATAGTCCAAAGGATTGGAGATGTGGACACGATCACCCAAAACCATCTGGAGTGCGTCGCGTGTATCGTTGGTCAATGACGGAAATCGCACGTCTAGCGGCTCTGCCAAATCAGCCAGATGCGACGCCTCCCCGCCGGAACAACTCATCGATGCAAGTCGCGGGCGCGTATCGTTCACACTCGTCCGCTCCGATTTCAATACGCCGAACGATACAAATTTGAGCGTTTCAAGAAACTCCGAAAGCGTCTGACACCGGGCGATTCCATAGCGCTGAAACAACGTGTCGATTAACGCGTCTGGGCGCGCCAGTGAACGGGTATGGCTCAAGGCCATCTGGGCCCCCAGCGAAGAACTGCCGGTTTTCAATGCCACGAGCGGGATGCCTTGCGCCAAGGCACGAAGCGCTGCTTGCGTGAATTGCTCAAGATCGCTGATACCTTCGAGGTGCAAGCCAATGGCCGTCACGCGGTCATCGTCGAGCAGCGCATGGATGTAGTCATGCACGCCAAGCTGTGCGTTATTGCCCATTGCCACCACATAGCTAAACGTCAATCCTCGTTGCTGGAACGTGACGTTTATTCCAATGTTGCCACTTTGCACTAGCAGTGCCGGGCCGCTGGCTGTTTGCTCGCCTCCAAAATGATCCGGCCACAGCGCGACGCCGTCCAAAAAGTTGAGAAAACCGTGACAATTGGGACCCACGATCGGCATGGCGCCAGCCTGTTGAACAAGCTGCTGTTGTGCCGCTTCTCCATCGCCGCCCGCCTCGGCAAAGCCCGAGGCGTAGCACACGGCGCCACCGGCGCCCAAGTGGGCAAGTTGTCCAACCGCCTCGATTGATTGTGCGCCAGACACACCCAAAAAGACCGCATCAGGAGGCGTTCGGAGTGCCTCAATCGACCGTACACAGGGCACCCCAGCCAGATCAGGGCGCGTAGGATGTACCGCGACGATCGTCCCACCGTAACCAATTGCGCGACACTTATTAATAACCGTCGCACCCGCAGCACCGCCGATCACCGCAATCGAACGCGGGCGCAATAGGCGAGTGAGGTCAACGTGTCGCGTGCTATTCACGGCATGCTTCCGACAGTGCTGCCCGTCAGCGGCCGCGCCAGACAGGGTCTCGCTTTTCAGCAAAGGCCTTGAAGCCCTCGAGATTATCCTCGCTGTTATAAAGCGTATCCACGGTGGCGAGCTGACTCTTAGTGATCGCGTTCAGAGCGTCTTGAAATTTCATGTTCTCGGCCTCGCGCACGACCTCTTTGATGGCCGCATAGACCAATGGCGGTCCGGACGCGAGCAATCGTGCGGTTTCCCAAGCCTTGTCGAGCAGTTCGTCCGCGGGTACCACATGATTCACAAATCCCCATCGATGTGCCTCGTGGGCGTCCAGCCATCGCCCGGTCAGCAGCATCTCCATCGCGATGTGATAGGGAATGCGCTTGGGGAGTTTGATTGATGCGGCGTCAGCCAGCGTGCCAGAACGTATTTCCGGTAGTGCGTACGTTGCATGATCCGCACTCAAGATGATGTCGGCAGACAGCGCGAGCTCCAAACCACCACCACAGCATATGCCGTTGACAGCACACACCACCGGTTTATTGAAATTACCGAGCTCCTGAATGCCACCGAAACCGCCAACCCCATAGTCACCGTCGACCTCATCACCGTCCGCCGCCGCTTTCAAGTCCCAACCGGGACAGAAAAACTTCTCACCACTGGCGGTGATAATGGCTACGCGCAAGGTAGGATCGTCGCGAAAATCACGAAATACTTGACCCATTACGCGACTTGTTGCCAAGTCGATCGCGTTGGCTTTAGGACGGTCCAGCACGACTTCAAGCACACCGTCCTGCTGGCGAGTCTTAATCGGAGTAGATGTCTTCGTCATGACAATTCCTGTTGGAAAAAATTAATGTTAGATCCACCCCGTCACCGTGTACCGTCGGTGGATCAAGCGGCGCACCAAGCACACGCTCTACGCATTCGACCCTTGTGCTGGATACGCTATGATTCATGAGGTCGCAGTAGCTCACGACTAATAATGTGGCGCTGAATTTCAGACGTGCCATCCCAAATTCGCTCCACGCGTGCGTCGCGCCAAAAACGCTCCAGCGGCAAATCTTGCATGAGCCCCATACCGCCATAAATCTGCAGCGCTTCGTCCGTGACACTCGCCAACATCTCGGTTGAAAACAGTTTCGCACTAGCAATGGCGCGATTGGCAGGCATGCCCTGCTCAAGCTGCCAAGCAGCGGCTAACGTCAAATAATCTGCTGCATCGATTGACGTCACCATGTCCGCTAGCTTAAACGACACGCCTTGAAACTTTCCGATCGGCTGGCCGAACTGTTTACGTTCAGCCGCGTAAGATACCGCGAGGTCCAACGCGCGACGGGCACGGCCAACGCACATAGCCGCCACGGTGAGACGTGTTCCTGCCAACCACGTATTGGCAAGCGCAAAGCCCTGATGCAAGCCGCCTAACATCTGTCGTTTATGCACACGACATTGATCGAAACTCAGTACGCAGTTGTGATATCCGCGGTGCGAGACCGACTCGTAGCCTTTTTGTATTTCAAAGCCCGGCGTATCACGATCAACCAAAAAACAGCTGATTTTCTTTTTTGTTCCTTTGGGGGTTTGTTCTTCGCCGGTTGCAACGAAAACAATGACAAAATCAGCGATATCGGCGTGACTAATAAAGTGTTTGGTGCCGGAGATTATCCAGTCATCGCCATCAGCTTTCGCCGCACATTGCATACCCCGCAAGTCTGAACCCGCACCCGGCTCGGTCATCGCCAGCGCGTCGTATTTTTCGCCACGCACGGCCGGCAACAGGTACCGCTCACGCTGCTCGCCTTCGCACGCCGACAATATTCCGGAAGGCCGTCCAAAGAAAACCGTCAGTGCCATGGACGCACGGCCCAGTTCACGTTCAATAAGCGTAAAATTTAAGTCCCCAAGACCGCCGCCGCCAATGTCTTCTGGCATATTCGCGGCAAAAAAACCGAGCTCTTTGCACTTTCTTGCTATCTCATCGCCTAGATCACGCGGCACGCTGCCCGTGCGTTCGACCAAGTCTTCATGGGGATAGATTTCTTGCTCGACAAACTTTCTGACGGTATCGACCAACAGAGTCTGCTCATCACTGAGACCAAAATGCATTGCGCCACTCCTCATTCATTCTCAGTCGCCATCGTGTGCACGCGACATTATTTTTTCTGACCCACATGCCGCCCCGCCCCGTCGGGCAACGGCAGCGCTTGATGCTGAGCATAAAGAGGCAGGAGTCGATCAAGCACGATCTGATCCGCCGCACACACCTTGCCGGCCTCACTGTTCACATGCAGAAGCAATTGCTCAGCGGTTGCCACGCAGCAGTCGTCATCCGCGCGATGTATCGCGTGAAAAACATGGAGTCGCTTAGCGTCCGCGTACAACAGTTGCGTGGTGCTGTACAGGTGCTGCCCAGCCTTGGCTTCGTTCAGATGACGGATGTGCGTCTCAACGGTGTAGTAACTCTTGCCGGTCGCCACGTACTCTTGATCAACACCCAGGCGCTGCAGTAGGCAGTCGGAGGTATCGCCGAACACCTGAAGGTATCGAAACTCCGTCATATGACCGTTGTAGTCGATCCACCCTGGCAACACCGACAGCTGCAGCATACGCATTGGCGACGTGTTGTCGTGTGCCGAGTGTGATGTGTTGCGGAGCATTTCATCTTGCGCCGCCAGCACTGTGCCCGCACCCCAGCGGCGACTTTTCAGTGCCCGTAGGATACCGACGAGGTTGTCATCGCGAATACGCTCAAGCTCTCGAATACCATAGGCCCCCGACTGATCGTCGGATTGATCGGCGATTTTTTGCACAAGCTCTTCCGTCAGTTCGGGCACGTCCATGAGCTTTGTCCAGGGCCACTCTAGCGCCGGGCCGAACTGGCGAATAAAGTGTGCCATGCCCTCTTCACCGCCCGCCAACCGGTAGGTCTCGAACAAACCCATTTGCGCCCAACGCAAACCGAAACCCAAGCGAATGATGTCGTCAATTTCTTCGGTCGTGGCGACGTCGTCGTTAACTAGCCAGAGCGCTTCGCGCCACACGGCTTCAAGCAAACGATCCGCCACGTGTGCATCAATTTCTTTTCGAACGACAATGGGCTTCATGCCGATGTTCTGCAATGTCGACCGGGCGGATTCGAGCGTTTGCTGTGCATCAAGACCCACGAGTTCAACCACCGGCAGCAGATAAACCGGATTAAATGGATGCGCCACGATAATAGCGCCTGGATGACGCGCACCCTCTCGCAGCTGCGTCGGCGTAAAGCCCGATGTGGACGACGCCAAAATGGCGTGAGGTGCCGCTGCCTGAATATCGCGAAACACTTGGTGCTTAAGCTCGAGCACCTCTGGCACACTTTCTTGAATCCACTGCGCGTCGCTCACCGCCTCGGCCAGGGTTGGCGCAAACGTCAACGAACCTTCCTTTGGCAATGGCCAGTCCAGTGTCGCCGGCAAACTCATGCGCGCATTTTCGACCACTTCGGATACTTTTCGTTTGGCTTGCGAGGCGGGGTCAAAAACCCGTACATCCCAACCCATCAACAGAAAGCGAGCTGCCCAGCCACCGCCGATAACGCCGCCACCGACAATCGCCGCTATGGGGGCCTTCATGCCGGCGCTCGTTTAACGAGACCCAGTTTGTCGCGGACCTGTTGGGGTGTCATCAATCGTCCGCCCATTCGCGTAACAATACCGGCGGCGCGTTCAACCAGTTGCTCGTTAGTGGCCAGCACGCCTTTGTCGAGATAGAGATTATCTTCAAGTCCAACACGCACATTGCCGCCTGCCAAAACCGCGGCCGCGACATACGCCATTTGATGCCGGCCGATCGAAAAAGCAGAGAACGTCCAGTCTTCCGGAATATTGTTGACCATAGCCATAAGCGTGTTGAGATCATCTGGCGCGCCCCAAGGGATGCCCATGCATAACTGCACGAGCGCTGGACCCGGCAGCGTGCCCTCTTCGACCAATTTCTTCGCAAACCACAAATGCCCGGTGTCGAACGCTTCAATCTCAACCCGCACGCCACACTCCACCATGATGTTGGCCATCGCGCGCAGCATCCCGGGCGTGTTGGTCATCACATAATCGGCTTCCGCGAAATTCATCGTGCCGCAGTCCAGTGTGCAAATCTCCGGACGACTGTCCAACACATGCGCCATGCGTTCCTCTGCACCGACCATATCGGTCTGCTCTGAATTAAACGGTAGAGGTTGCTCCGCCGGGCCGAAAACAATGTCACCACCCATGCCGGCCGTAAGATTCAACACTACATCCGTATCGCTGGCGCGAATACGTTCGGTGACTTCTCGATACAATTCAACCCGCCGTGATGGCGCTCCCGAATCCGGCTCGCGCACATGGCAATGCACCACTGCCGCACCCGCTTTCGCGGCCGCGATCGCACTGTTTGCGATCTGCTCCGGTGTGCGTGGCACGTGCGGCGATTTGTCTTGCGTGCCGCCCGATCCAGTAACGGCACACGTAATAAACACATCTTGATTAGGAGAGAGCGGCATACACAGCATTCCTCAACAAAGTAGCCATCGATAATCAGGCTGGTAAATGGGGGGCGGTCTCGGGGTACTCGCGATACAGTACACGCAGGCGACTGTCGATTTCGTTCCAGTCAATGTAATAGCCCCGCAGATGCCGAGGCCCGGAGTTGGGGTCAAAGCCGGTGCGTCCATGAAGCACTCGCCGGTTGGCCATAATCACCATTTCACCCGGTTCGAGTCGATACTCGAAGCGATAGCGGTCGCTGCGAATGCGCCGCATGAGATTCTGATACGCGGCATAAAACGTCACCATATCGTCCGGCTCCAGGTCAGGGATGTCCGCCAAGTGCGCGTTGAAGGTCAACGCATCAAACTGACCGTCGTCTTTTTGGCGAATCACCGGCCAACGGGCAATAAGGTCACAACTCTCATCGTAGAATCGCCACGGCACGCTGAACTTTTTGAGCACGTCAAATACGTCCGGCTCTTCATCAGCCAGATCGCGGCACACTTGGAAACCGTCCGCAAACACCGAATCGCCACCATCCGCGCCGTTGACAATGCAATGTAGAAATTGTGCGCCCGGAATGAGTTCTTGATTGGCCAGATCCGTGTGCAGAGGCAGTGACAATGCCGTGTAGGCAAGGTTGATCGGGTCCGGTTTGTTTTTCACCTCAAACATCACGCCGTAATTCGTCTCGCGTTTAAATCCAATCAAATCGCCAAAACGCTCTCCGGAATGCGGGTCATCCGCAAGCCGATCGATCACTACAATTCCTATTTGTTTGAACGCGTGCAACATGGCCGCAAGCTGACGCGGGTCGTCGCGGCAATCTTTCGCATGAAATCGGGGTAGCTCGCCGAGGGAATCGGCCGACCACGTTTTTTGCATGACGTTCGCCGGGTCAAAGCGTCGCGTACCGAGTCGATGACGAAACAACCAATCGGCATCAAATGTGCAAGTCGAATCACTGCCCGGCCATTCAAGCGATAGCGAGTCCGCGGTGAAACGCACATTGTGGGGGCGGATATCCAGCGCAACGCTAGTTAAATCAAATGTGCGTTCTTTGGTGTCGGGGTGAAATCCGCTTGGATCGTTATCACGAAGCCAGATGTAGGGGTAGAGCGATTCTGCGCCGTTTTCAAACGACGCGGATAAGCCAATGTCACCCTGTTCAATTGCTTTGAGTTTCATAGACACGCACCTGCGGCCGAAGCGGCCTCATGTCGATGAGAGAATTCGCGGCGGCACGCGTCACCGCCACCCGCACGGGCCCATTAGCCCGCTGGTCACGCGTGTGGTGGTGGCCACCAGTCCAGTATTTTTTTGTAGGCTTGGTGCTGAATCATGCCTGGACTCCTGCAATATTTTGCCACGCTACTCCAAGATGCGAGCCGGGGCAATAATATTCGCGACAGCGGCGTGCCCGTCACGGCTCTGGTGTGGTGCAGCAATCGATTAACGTAAAACGCCGCGCCGGTTACCCGACACGGCGCGGCAAAGAGTGTATGCACACTTAGCGGATATAGCCTAACTGCTCCAGTTCGATCAACATGCGATGCGCGGCAAGATCCGGCGTCATTTTATCGGTATCGATCACAAGCTCGGGGTGCTCCGGAACATCGTATGGATCATCGATGCCGGTGAAGCCTTTGATCAGACCCGCCCGCGCTTTGGCGTAAAGCCCTTTGCGATCGCGTTCCTCGCACACATCGAGTGGGGTCGACACATAAATCTCAATGAAGCCGCCTTGGGCCGACACCATGTCGCGCACCTGACGCCGCGTTTCCGCGTAGGGCGCGATGGGCGCGCAAATGGCGATACCCCGGTTCTTCGTGATTTCACTCGCCACAAAACCAATGCGTTGAATATTGAGATCGCGATGTTCTTTCGAGAACGTCAATTCACTCGAGAGATGTTTTCGCACTACGTCGCCATCCAGCAGGGTCACGGGTCGGGAACCGTCCTCAAGCAGCTTGATCATGAGCGCATTGGCAATGGTCGATTTTCCGGACCCCGAAAGGCCCGTGAAGAAAACGGTAAAACCTTGCTCATGTTTTGGCGGGTGCGCGCGGCGCAACTCTTCAACGACTTTGGGATAGGAAAACCACTCCGGAATGTCCAGCCCTTCGCGCAAACGACGACGAAACTCGGTACCGGACAGATTGAGCACAGTATCGGTTTTTTCGACCGCGTCTGCCGGCATATACTCTGCTTTGTTCTCGACATAGACCATCATCTTGAACGGCACCATGGCGATATCCAGTTCCTGCTCGTGTTTGAGATACAGCTCTTGTGCCTCGTAAGGCCCATAGAAGGGATTGCCGTCCCGATCATTACCAGGTCCTGCATGATCGCGACCCACGATAAAATGGGTGCAGCCATAGTTCTTACGAATGATCGCGTGCCATAGTGCTTCACGCGGTCCACCCATGCGCATGGCAAGATTCAGCAAACTCAGCTGCGTGGTTTGCTCAGGATACTGTTCAAGTACGTGCTCATAACAGCGTACGCGTGTGAAGTGATCGATATCACCGGGCTTGGTCATGCCCACCACCGGCTGAATAAGCAGATTGGCGCCCACCTCGCGCGCCGCGCGAAACGTCAATTCCTGGTGCGCACGATGCAGCGGGTTGCGCGTTTGGAAGGCCACGACTTTACGCCAGCCTAACTTGCGGAAACGCCCCCTAAGCTCAGAGGGCGTATCACGCAGCAGTTTGAAATCATAGTAGGTTGGTGGCTCAATGCCTCGCACCGTGCCGCCAAGATAAACCGGATGCGACGTGTGTGCGAGATGGGCGACCGCCGGATGCAACTCGTCAGTCGTACCATAAACCAATTGTGCTTCGGCCATGCGGTCGGGCGTGTACTTATCGTTGATCTCAAACGTGGCCAGCAGCACGCCTTCTAGGTCACGCAACGCAATGATGGCACCTGGTTCGACCGTGTCGGCGAATGCCTGGCTGACATCAAGCGTTATGGGAATCGGCCACAGCACACCGCTGGTGAGTCGCATGGTTTCGCAAACGCTTCGGTACTCCGCTTCGGTTAGAAAACCGTCAAGCGGCGAGAACGCGCCGTTCATGAGTAGATCGAGATCGCAAATCTGACGCTGGGTCAGATCCCATGACGGATAGTCCTTGGCCCGTTCCTTTTCGAGATCCGCTTTATCTTCCGATAGAAACAAATCGTTGAGTTTCCCGCCGTGCGGTTCTTTGAATGCGCCCACAATTGTCTTCCTTTTGTTATGTAATCGATGCCGCGGCATCATTAATAGGATGGTTGTAATCCTGTTAACAGCATGTCCGTGCAGTGCTGCACGACGCCAAATAAATCAAGATCGGGATCGCGAACGAGTAGATGCCCCCAGGCATTGCACAGGCCAATGATCGACTGGGCGCCCATGCGGCAGTTCACACTCGAGCCTACGTCACCGTCGGACTGTGCCACGAGCAATATGTCCTCGAGTGCCTGCCGATAGCCGCTGCCCAACGCTTTGAGCGTGGACCGTTTCTCTTTCGGTAAATACAGACGCTCATCGTTATAGACTTTCAGCGCCTCATTATTCTCTCGATAGCACGACAGATGCGATGTCACGCTTGCCAGCAGTTTGGCGGCGAACGGTTGATTCGATTCAACGATTGATTGCATACGGGCCGCGTAGTCGCTCAATCCAAGCAAACACACCTCGTGTAGTGCCTCCTCTTTCGAGGAAAAGTAGTAGTACAAGCTGCCCTGCTGTATGCCCAGGCGCCCGGCGATATCGCGGGTCGTGGCGCCGTGGAAACCCTTTTCTGCAAACACGCTGGCGGCCGCCCGAATCGCGGCGATGCGCTGCTGCTGATATTTGTCGTCGTCGGTACTGGCCATGCGGGTGTTTTCCTCACTCGAACACGAATTCTATAGGTCTATTGAATTATTGCAAGGCCCATTCATAGTTTTTCATTTATTGTATTATATTTATATGGTTACATAATATTTTGATTTTGAATAAATCGATCAATTTATAGTTTTCTGTTAAATAGAAATCGTCTGTTTGAGCCGCTGCG
>JBCCHD010000036.1 GCA_039028935.1 Pseudomonadota bacterium
CTGCCATCCATTTTGATGCTCGAGCACGGCTTATTCACGTCAATCAAAGTGGGCTTCGTCACGCTCACACTGTCGATTTTTAGCGGAATGATTTTCATTCGCGATATTAGTGCCCAACACCTCACCCATAAGACCGTATTGACCCTGCTTGCGTGGGTTGTGTTCGGTGCACTGTTACTCGGACGTTGGCGCTTCGGTTGGCGCGGACGCTCGGCGGCGCGGTGGACGTTAACCGGATGGGCACTGTTGCTGTTAGCGTACGTGGGCACCCGCATCGTGCTCGAAGTGATCCTCGACCGGCAGTGGGGTTAGGCATTGGACGTTGGGTTTAGTACGCCTGAGCTTGTTGGTTTTCTGATCGGTCTGGTTTTTCTGTCGGCGTTTTTTTCCGGCTCTGAAACCGCGCTCATGCGCGTTAACCGCTATCGACTCAGCGCCAAAGCACGCGCCGGCCATCGCGGGGCGCGCATTGCCGCCACGATGCTTGAAAAGCCAGACAAGCTCATCGGCTTAATCCTCATTGGCAACAATGTGGTCAATGTTGCAATGACCACACTGTCGACCGTCATTGCAATTCGATTGGGTTGGCGTCCCGAAACGGTCGTTGTCATCCTCACGCCCATCATTGTGATCTTTGCCGAACTCGCACCCAAAACACTGGCCGCGTTCAAGCCCGAAGTGGTGGCCTATCCCGCGGCGATTGTCTATCAGCCGCTGATGATTCTCTTAAGCCCTTTTATCTGGTCAGTCAATGCGATTTCCAATGGCTTGCTCGCCATGTTCGGTGTCAGCGAAGAAGACGAGTCGCTCACGTCTTTGACCAGCGAGGAGTTGCGCCTGGCGGTGCAAGAGGCCGGCAACCTGATACCGCGCTCGCGACAAACCATGCTGTTGCGGGTGTTGGAACTCGACAGCGTCACGGTCGAGGACATTATGATTCCGCGCGCCGACATTAACGGTATTGATTTAGACAATGACTGGGAAGCGATTGTGCGACAAATTCGTCAAAGCAATCACACACTGCTCCCGGTGTACCGTGACGAATTTGAAAAGGTAGAAGGCATATTGCATTTGCGTAAAGTCGTGCCGGGCCTGCTCAACGATTCGCTATCAATTGAGTCGCTGCGCGGCGCGATCATTCCGGCTTACTACGCGCCCGAAGACACACCTCTCAATCGGCAACTGCTGAATTTCCAAAACGACCGGCACCGCATGGCGCTCGTTGTTGACGAATACGGTGACGTGCAGGGGCTGATCACGCTCGGCGACTTATTGGCTGAAATCGTCGGAGAGTTTCAAGACGATTTGCATGACGACAAACCACTCACACGTGAGATCACCCCGGGCGTTTACCGCGTTGATGGCGCGACCAACGTGCGCGAACTTAACCGCGCCATGAATTGGTCGTTCCCAACCGACAGCGCCAAAACCTTGAGCGGCTTAATTGTGGAACATCTCGAGACCATTCCCGAGCGCGGCACCCAACTGTCGCTGCATGGGTATGCACTCGAGGTGATCGATGTGCGGGACAACACGATCAAACAACTTAGCGTCGCCGCACCATCGGCCGAGGAAGCATCCGAAGATCCGGAGTAGCCCTCACGGCGGTTGACACCGACGACAGGCCAGGCCCTTAGTGAGATCGCCGGAATGCACCGTTCGCCGATTGCACCAATCTGATTGGCCGCGTACGGTTAATCCACTCGACAAGGAGTATAGCTATGCGCTTTTTAATTGTTATCGCGCTGGTCAGTCTCGCTGCCTGCGGCGGCTCGGAATCCGACACCAACGACGCCACCGAACTGCGTGATTTTGCCAAAAGTCACACCGACAAAGCGGCCCTTACCGCTCAACTTGCCGAGGCCAAAATGACGCTTCGTCTTCTTGAGCAAAGCGATCCGCAGGGCGCGGAAGTCACCGAACTCAAAGAGACCGTTGCTCAACTCGAACGGCAGCTAAAGGAATTGTGATCATGCTATCCCCACGACACCGCCTCGCTCGGATGAATTTACTGGTTGCGCTGGCGTTGACGAGCGCAGGCTGCGTACACGCGGTGAGCGAACAGGACTCGACTGCGCTGGCCCACGACACAGACGGTGTGGCGCTTGCGTGGTTGGACGGCTGTTGGCAAACGGCGGATGGGGTCACCGAAGAACAATGGACGCGTTCGGTGCATGGCGATCAGCTTTTTGGCTTTAGCGTTGCGCGCAATGGCGACCAGCGCGTGTTTTTTGAAATGTTGCGCATCGACATTGACACACCCGTGGAGCGTCTTCACGCCTATCCACGCGGCAACGGACCCACGCCCTTCGAGGCCATCGACCACACACCGCATTCGATTACATTTGCCAATGATGACAACGATTATCCGCAACGCATTCGATACACCCGACTCGGCGCTACGCTCGAGGGGTTTATTTCACTCAAAGACGGCAACAAGCCCGTGTCGTGGATCTACCAGCGTTGCGACGACTCGTCTTAATCAAGCGGCCTCCGAATGTTCCACGCTACGCGTTTCAGAGCGAACCTCACCGGCAGCGCGCGATAAACCCAGCCCACCATCGCGGGCCGGTGCATCAACACGCCGTCGAGTTACGCCAGCGCCTCGATGGCGCCGATCAAGCGCTTAACACCGATGACTTCGATGCCTTTGATCGGTTTTTTAGGCCGATTCGCAAAGGGCACAACCGCACGTTTGAACCCCTGTTTCGCCGCCGCCGCGATTCGCTCCTCGCCATAGGGAACGGGTCGAATTTCACCGGCCAAACCCACCTCGCCGAACGCCACTGTGGCCGTCGCAATGGGGCGGTCACGAAAACTCGACATGACGGCCAGCAAGATCGGCAAGTCCGCTGCGGTCTCGCTGATGCGCACGCCACCCACGATGTTGATGAACACATCTTGCCCGGCCAAAGACAAGTTACCGTGTCGCTGCATCACGGCGAGCAACATGGCCAAGCGATTTTGTTCGTAGCCCACCGCCACCCGGCGGGGGTTACCCATCGGGCTGTCGCTGGCCAACGCCTGGACTTCAACCAACAGCGGCCGACTGCCTTCGCGGGTAATCAGCACACAGCTACCGGGCGCCGCCTCGCGATCGGACGACAGGAAAATCGACGACGGGTTTTTAACTTCTTTGACGCCTGAGTCGGTCATGGCAAACACGCCAATCTCGTTCGCCGCACCAAACCGATTTTTGGCAGCGCGCATCACGCGATAGCGACTGCCCGCATCGCTTTCGAAATACAGCACCGTGTCGACCATGTGCTCGAGCACACGCGGACCGGCGATAACGCCCTCCTTGGTCACATGCCCCACCAGAAAAATCGCCGTGCCGGACTGTTTGGCAAAACGCACCAGCTGCGCGGTGCACTCACGAAGCTGTGTGATGGTGCCCGGCGCCGATGCAATCTCACCGCTGTACATGGTCTGCACCGAATCGATTACCAACACACCGTGTCGTTTTTTATCGGCGGTCGCGACGATCGCCTCCACACACGTCTCGGCGAGCAACGTCACCGGTGCCTGCGCCACGCCCAGTCGGCGCGCGCGCAGTCCAATTTGTTCGAGGGATTCCTCGCCGCTCACGTACATGGCGGTCGTGTGTTCGCAAAGAGCCGCGACCGCCTGCAGAAGCAAGGTCGATTTGCCGATGCCCGGATCACCACCGATTAAACTAATCGAGCCCGGCACCAGCCCACCGCCGAGCACGCGATCAAGCTCGCCAATGCCCGTTGAGAGCCGAGGTTTTGCGCTGTCTGGCGCAGCCGCCAGCGACTGCGTCGCGCGCTCCCCGGCATAGCCACCCGCGCGCACCGACACCAGCCGACCCGTGCTCTCCTGCAGCGTATTCCAGTCACCACATTCCGGACACTGACCCGACCATTTCGGGGCCGTGGCGCCACAGGACTGGCACACATAGACGGATTTTTCACGGGGCATGGCGGTGCAATCATCGAGGTGGAAGGCCGGGATCATAGCACGCGTTTTTGGCCCTCAGGCAATCCCTAAAAATCGGCACTGCGTCACACTATAACTGTAACTTTTACAGTCTGTTATGTTCTATAATCACCGGTAAAATAGCGACTGATGCGAATCTGTGAAAAAAGCGTCACACATCCTGGGCAACGATTGGCTCGTCGGGCTGATTTACACCGCACTCTTCGCGGTGACGGCCCTATGGCTCGCGAATGGCGCGTTTCGGAGCCTGGAAAGCGCCGCGTACGATCGCTTGATGCGAGGGCTGGATCTGCCCGCCTCCGACCGCATTGCCGTCATTGAGATCGATGACAAAAGCATCGAGGAGCTCGGCCGGTTCCCCTTTTCGCGTGATCTGCACGAGCGTATGACCACGCTGCTCACCAATGGCGGTGCCAAGGTCATCACCTATGGCATCACCTTTCCCGAATCCCAGATTGACCCCGGGCGCGACACGCTTGTGGAGCTGAAAGAACGGGTCGACGCGCTGGTGCGCGAGTCGGGAGACGACAGCCGCGTCAGCCAAAGCGCGGCATCGATTGCGTCCGCGCTCGACGATGGGCTCCGCGACCTCAACTATGACGCGCGCCTGGCCGCCAGCTTCGACGCGGCCGGCAACGTCATCATTCCGATGACCTTCACGCCGGGCGAACCTGTGGGTAACCCCGATCGAGCACTGCCCGACTACCTGGCCGGGCAAGCGCTGAGCAGCGACGCAACATCGGTCGCCCTACCGGCCGACAGCGTGACGCTGCCGATTGACACACTGGCCACACGTGCGGCCCGGCTGGGTCATCTTGGTCAATACCCTGATCAGCACGACGGCACATTGCGCCAGGAGGTGCTGGCCGTGCGGTATTGGAACGAGGTATTTCCGTCGCTCGCGCTCAACACCGCGGCCGCCGCACTCAACCTTGAGCCGTCGGCACTCATCGCGGATGCCGCTGGCGTAACCTTGGGTCCGCGCACGTTGCGCACCAATTCAGTCGGTCAGTTTTACCCGGTGTTTTACCGCGGCGACGCGTTTTCGGTCGACAGCTACAGCGATGTCTTTTCCGCCAAGATTCCCACCGATAAATACCGCAACCAAGTGGTGCTCATCGGCGCCAGCGCGCTGGGTGTCGGCAACCGCTTTGCCACGCCCGTCGATCCAGACATGTCACCGGCGATGGTGCTTGCGCACAATGTGTCGAGTATTGTGCAAGGACACCGCATTGAACGACCCGCGTGGGTGATGTGGGCTGAACGCGCGCTGCTCGTTTTGCTGGCTGTGTACATTTTGTTTGTTTTACCCAAACTGCGCTCGCGCACGGCCTTTTTGGTCACCGCCGCCTTGGCTATGGCGATGGTGGCCACTGCGACAGGGCTGTTTTCGAGCCTGCTCGTGTGGGGTCAGGTAATGACGCCATTGCTCTTCTTACTCGGCGGCCATCTGGTGATGACCGTCAAACGGTTCGGCGTGGTTGAGCGGCTTCGCGCCAGTTCCGATGAGGCCAGTGCCGAGAGTAACCGTATGCTGGGGCTCGCCTTTCAAAGTCAGGGGCAGCTCGATATGGCGTTTGAGAAGTTTCGCAAATGCCCGCTTGATGATTCGCTGATGGAGCCGTTGTACACACTGGCGCTAGACTTTGAGCGTAAACGGCAGTTCAACAAGGCTGGCGCTATCTATACCTACATGGCGCGTCATAACCCCACTTACCGCGATTTGCCACAGCGCATCGCGCGCAATCAGTCGTTAGACGAAACCACCGTGCTTGGACAGCCCGCTGCCGTAGCCCAGACTCGACTGCTGATCGACGAGGACGGTGGCCTGCAAAAACCGATGCTCGGGCGCTACATGGTCGAAAAAGAAATTGGCCGCGGCGCGATGGGTACCGTCTACTTAGGACGCGACCCCAAGATCAATCGTGTCGTGGCCATCAAAACCATCGCATTGAGTGAAGAGTTTGACGAGGACGACTTGGCCACGGCGCGCGAACGCTTTTTCCGCGAAGCCGAAACCGCCGGACGTCTTAACCATCCGGATATTGTCACGGTCTATGACGCGGGTGAAGAGCTTGATCTGGCCTATATTGCCATGGAGTTTTTGGACGGCGAGGAGCTGAGTCAAGCCACGGGCCAAGATTCGCTGCTACCGGTCAATGCCGTGCTCAAAATTGTAGCGCGCGCGGCCGAAGCGCTGTCCTACGCCCATCGCCAGGATGTGGTGCACCGGGATATCAAACCCGCCAACATCATGTTCAATCGTGAAACCAACGATATCAAGATTACCGACTTCGGCATCGCCCGAATCACCAATTCATCAAAAACCAAAACCGGTATTGTGCTGGGCACACCGTCCTACATGTCTCCGGAACAACTCGCCGGTCAAACTGTGACCGGCCAGTCAGATTTATTCTCTCTGGCTGTTACCCTGTTTCAGCTATTGACTGGCCAACTTCCGTTTCGTGCGGATTCCATGGCCACATTGATGTTTAAAATTGCCAACGAGGCGCATACGCCGCTGCACGCCGTGCGGCCAGAGCTACCGCCTCAGCTGGCGCATGTGATCGACAAAGCGTTATTGAAAGATCCAGCCGACCGTTATCGCGACGGCATGGAAATGGCCCACGACATCCGCGAGTGCCTGCAGCACCTCGCGGCGTAGTGAATGAGCAATGAGTCTGAAAGGTAAAATCGAGCATTACGCCGTCACGGATACCGGCATGGTGCGTGACCATAACGAAGATGCCGTGGGCGCTGACATGGACATCGGTCTGCTGGTGCTGGCCGACGGCATGGGCGGCTATAATGCCGGCGAAGTGGCCAGCGGCATCGCGGTTGGCACCACAGTCGACATCATCAGTGACTTTGCTAAACGCGAAAAGCGCGATGCGATCGACGAGGAAACCGGCCTCATGCGGCAAACCGTGGCGCTGCGCGACGCTGTCGTTCGGGCCAACAAAATTATTTACCAAACCTCCAAGTCCAAATCGGAATGCGAAGGCATGGGCACCACGATTGCCGCGGCGCTGTTTTACAATAATCGCATCTCGATCGCCCATGTGGGCGACTCGCGCGTGTATCGGCTGCGGGATGGCCAGTTCAGCCAGGTCACCAGCGACCATTCATTGCTGCGCGAGCTGGTTGACCGCGGTTTTTATTCCGCCGAAGAGGCTCAGCGGTCGCTAAATCGGAATTATGTGACACGGGCACTGGGGATTGAACCCAAGGTTGAGGTAGAACTAACCGAGGAAGCAGCCCTGCCGGATGACATCTATGTACTGTGCTCAGATGGCCTCACGGATATGGTTGAAGACGAGGATATTCACTTAACTATCAGCACGTTTAATGCTAATCTTCACACGGTAGGTCAACAGTTGATCAGACTGTCGAACGACAATGGGGGGAAAGACAACATCTCTGTTGTCGTGGCCAAAGTTGTGAAGCCCTTCGGTGAAAGTAGCACATTGCTTAAAAAACTAAGCAATATCTTTAGTTAACAGGTAAGAGAGCAACCCATGGCGCGCCTAGTACTGAGCTTAGATGGACAGGTTCTTGCAGAATATAATATGCAAAAAGAACGATATACGGTGGGTAGACTACCGGATAACGATGTCCGCATTGACAATCCCGCAGTGAGTGGCCATCACTCGCTGGTGATCAACATTCTCAATGACTCGTTCCTTGAGGACCTCAACAGCACAAACGGCACGTACGTCAACGGCAAACTGGTGAAAAAGCATGCGCTTCAGCATGGCGACGTGGTGACCATCGGCCATCATCAGCTGCGTTTTGTCGATGACGACAAAGAGGATTCGGTCGACGACGAATTTGAAAAAACCATGATCATCCGACCCGGCGATCAGTCCGGCGCCCCGAGCATGGACAACGTGGAAGACGCTGTCCGCGCAGCCGGTGCCGCGCCCGAATCGATGGGCAGCCAGCCGGTAGCGGCAGCGACCGACACCGCGGTGGCCGATGAGCGCTCAGCCGAGGTGTTGCGTCCTCATCCACACACCGAGACGATGGCCGAAAAAGAGGTGGGGGCACGCGCCCTACCCCAGGCCAAACTCCAGGTTCTCAGCGGCGCGTTTGCCGGTAAGGAACTCGTACTGACCAAGGCGCTCACAACCTTGGGGCGTCCCGGCGTTCAGGTGGCTGCGATCACCCGACGCGCAGAAGGGTATTTTGTCGTTCATGTCGACGGAGGGGCCGCTGGCAATTATCCGATCGTCAACGGCAAACCCATCGGACCGCAGGCAAGACGTCTGACCGACAACGATGTGATTGAACTGGCCGGCGTTAAAATGGGCTTCTTCGAAAGCTGATTGATGCCGCATCGATAGAATGACGGGTCGCGATTTCGATCGCGGCCCGTTTTTTTATTTCCCCACACTCCATACTGAGGACCTCACGATGCGCAAGGCGATTTACACCGACGAAGCACCGGCTGCCATTGGCCCTTATTCACAAGGGGTCTGGAGCGACAATCGTTTGTATGTGTCCGGTCAAACGCCCATTGACCCCGGCACGGGCCAGCTGGTCGACGGCGACATCACCGCACAGACGCAGCGCGTTTTCGATAACCTGCGCGCCATTCTTCGCGAGGCCGGTCTACGATTTGAGCACGCGATTAAACTCAACGTGTACTTGATTGATATGGCCGACTTTGCGGCGATGAATGCGGTGTACCAAGAACAGTTTGCCGCGCCTTTTCCGTCACGAACGACCGTGGCCGTCGCGGGTCTGCCCCTTAATGCGCGCGTTGAAATCGAGCTCATCGCGCGCAGGCCAACGGCCTAACGCGCCGCACATTGCCAGAAACCGTCCTGCGCTAGGCCGTCGGACGATAGCGTGCTGTGAGTTCATACTGAACAAGATCGTCTATAGTCAGCACGGGGATCTCATGCGCAAGTCCGTAGCGCACCACGTCGGGCGTACGGGCCATGCGCCCATCAGGCAAACACAACTCACACAAAACGCCCGCCGGCTCGAGTCCCGCCAGCACCATTAATGCGAGGGTGCCTTCAGTATGCCCGCGTCGCTCACTCAATCCTCCCGGGGCGGCGCGCAGAGGAAAGACATGCCCCGGCCTGAGCAAATCGTCCGGTTGGGCATCGGGCGCACACGCGGTGCGCACAGTCTCTACGCGATCCGCCGCCGAGACGCCGGTTGTCACGCCATCTCGCGCCTCAATTGAAACGGTAAATGCGGTGCCGTTTCGACTTGAATTAGCGACTACCATGGGCGGCAGGGCCAGTTGTTTGACACGTTCGGCGTCGAGACACAAGCAGACGATTCCGCTGCAGTCACGAATCAGCCGTGCCATCTGCTCAACGGACAAATGCTGCGCGGAGTAAATCAAGTCCCCTTCATTTTCACGGCCTGGATCATCCAACAACAACACACCCTGGCCGGCACGCAATGCCTCGATCGCTCGAAGAACGCGTTGATGCGGACTGCCAAAATGCTCGCTGACTAAATCGGTCATAACCACTCCCCAGTTTTCGATACCGCAACACACGGCATAGCAACACGCTTGGGGGTGATGAAAAGTATGGCTGCGGCACAGCCTCACCGCACACTGATGTGCGCAGACACGACTCTCTCATCCGGACTCTCACCGTCGGCTCTGGATTCGCACCAGATCTGCTGGACCCTGATGGTGGCGTCGACATCACAGAATGTGGTGACCGATCCGGTATCAGGCGCTCGCGGGCTTGTCGTGCTGTTACGACTTACCGCCGGTAGGGAATTTCACCCTGCCCCGAGTACGGCAGCAATCTACCTCGACCGCGCGTGAGCGTCAATCGCCGATGCGTTGGGTGTTAAATCACTCGACTGAACATTCTTCGTGCGATCAGGCCCTCGGCGAGGGAACGCGTACCGCACCTCCCATTCACGCCGAACGATCAATGAGTTGCTGAATGGTCTGATGGAATTCGTACACTTGATGCTCGGCACTCCCGAGCGTTACTTTGTCGATGGTGCCCGAGGACAAGCCACGTTGGCCGAGCTGTGCGGCGCGAAAATCTTCACTGTAAAACACGCCGCCATCGATCAAATCAAAACTCTCGCGCCAATGTTCCAGTTCGTCGGGGCTGTCGGGTAGTGACGGCACAATCATGTAGTCAATCACCGTCGACTCTTCAATACTGATTGGGTGAATGAACATAACATTCAGATAGTCCGGACTGGCCACAATGACGGTTGCGGGCATTAGATTAAAAGAAAAAGTCACATTCACACGCATCGCGTCGAGCGGTTGGTCGGGCACAATGTCGCGAAAGTGCTTGCGCGCCACCGCACTTCGAAAATGCAGTCCAACCCGATCGCCCACTGCAACCGAATCAGCAAAGAACGGTGCAATCGTGTTCTTGTGTAGCCGCTGTACGTGATAAGACTCTGAAAAGGCATCCATCAGCAGCTTCCAGTTAGCCGCGACGGTGTACGAGCGTTTTTCAAACACCTCACCACGCGTCATACCTAATGCCTCAAAATCATCGACGAGGCTGCCCAACACTGAGTCTTCAAACGGCGCCTCGTTGAGCCGCGTCCAGATCAAGCCACCCGATTCACGTACCGGGAGAGAACGTAACGAGTACTTGGCTTTATTCAGTCCGGGAAACGTATCGGGTTGTGGCAAGCCTTGGAGACGACCATCGAGGCGGTAGGTCCAGGCGTGGTACGGGCAAACCAGGCGACTGTGCACTTGCCGTTCGTCCGACTCCACCAATCGCGTACCGCGATGCTGACACACATTGATTAAGACATGGGCCTCGCCCTGCTTGTCTCGCGTGACAACAAGTGGCAGGCCATAGTGATCGTGTGTGACAGACTCGCCCGGCTTGAGGTAGGCCGATGGCATTAGCGGAACGGGCAAGCGAT
Organism: Pseudomonadota bacterium; assembly: GCA_039028935.1. Classification (NCBI taxonomy): domain Bacteria; kingdom Pseudomonadati; phylum Pseudomonadota; species Pseudomonadota bacterium. The sequence continues at coordinate 10,849 of JBCCHD010000036.1, forward strand.
GAAACACGGCCTCGCGCTCTGCGCTGAGTCGATCCGGGTTTAGGTAGTGTTCGGCGGGTACGGTAAAAATCTGATCATGGGTCTGCGACTCAAACGCGACAAGCCGTTCGGCCAGCGCGCGTAGCCCAGGGGTCGCAAAGGCCGTTGTTGAGTGGTCAGACATACACAAAGCCAAAAATTCAATTAGTCGCCGCGATAGACGCAACCGGAAGTACAAGTCTCGCGAACCACAATTTGACTTAAGCCCGGTAGCGTTGGGACAAGTTTATGCCAAATCCAGCGAGCGAGATTTTCGCTGGTGGGGTTCTCGAGTCCTTCTATATCATTGAGATAGTGGTGATCGAGCTGCTTGAACAACGGCGCGAACGCCGCAGACACGTCCGCAAAGTCAATTACCCAACCATCGGGCTCTTTAACCTCTCCACTGACATGCACCTCGATTTGAAACGAATGCCCGTGCAGTCGACTGCACTTATGGCCAGGCGGCACGTTTGGCAAGCGGTGCGCTGCCTCGATTTGAAAAACTTTGAATACATCCATTACCACATACCAAACAAGCGGTCGAACACGCTAGGGCGCACGATACAGCGCTTCGCGATCGAATGCTACGGCAGAACAGCGCCGTGAGACGGAATTCAGGCTATTCCCTCTGAGTGCGTTGCAAACGACACTGACTCATTTTGAGTCGAACCCAACACGGCGAAAAGCGCTTCACCGGTCAGCGTTTTCGAATCGCCCGTAAACGGATCGTACGACGGCTTTTCGTCGATAAACATTTGGTGATCAAGCGTCACTTGATCCTCAGTATCAAGCAAACCCACCGGCACACAATGCGTTTGATTATCTCTTAACCGATAGACTGAATGGGTACCGCATCTGCGAAAAAACCCTCGTTCGGCCCACTTCGACGAGGCGTACACGGCAAGCGACTCACGCTCGAACGCGATTCGATTGCCACACTCGGCTGACCGATACGGTCCTGAGCCCCACTGACGGCACATGGTGCAATGACACGCTCCTACATAGGGGTTGACCTGCGCGGCTGTAAACGAAATCGAACCACATAAACACTGCCCGCTGCGATTTACCAACTGACTCACCCGCCACCTCTTGGTCACTCGACAATTCAACGAAACGCGTGGCGTCAGTATAGCAAAGCAACCGTGTGCCCAACGTTGCAGAGAGGTTGCCTCTACCGCTAACGCAGCGACTTGCGGATCACCAGTTTGAGCGCCGACCAAGTGGCGTCAACGGCGCACACTTTGATATCCACCAGGCCCATGGGCAGCGCCACGGCGCGGATCGTATCTTCGGTGACACGCGACGCGACTCCCGACGATTTCTTGGGCCATGACACCCAGATGACGCCATCCGGATAAATCGAGGATTGCGCTGTCTTCAGCACGCGCGCGAGCTCTTGATCGGAACGGGTAAACAGATGCCACATGTCGATTTGCGTTCGAAGTCGACTCGATACGACCACGTGTTCAGGTAGCGGTGCGATCAACGCAAGGTAATGTTTTGGCGCACCACAGGTTTTGATGCGCATGCCGGGCTTGATCCCCAGCTTGGCGGCCAGTGGACGTCCCGAGTAACCGGCGGTCTGACTCATGGTGGTCTCCTGAGGGCGTCCGGTGGCCTTTATCGAGCAAGTCATGCCGTGTAGGCGTTGCGCTCGACGTGAGCGCAACGATTCAACTACGACTCGATCACTCCTCACTATCAGCCGCGTAGTGGCGCAGCGATTGGCTCAACGGACGTCTATCAATACTCGATTAGTCATCATCTAAATCATCGAGCTCATCAAGCTGTGACGATAGAGTATCCAGCGCAGACTGATCAAGACCAGCCATCGGAAAATCGGTCGTCGACACCGTCGCTGATTCGGCGCTGTCCCCAGACAACAGCGCGTCAAGTCCCTGCATACAGCGATCCGCCAATCCGTCAATCACGCTCGTCTCAAACTGGTCTGGACCATACGCCCAATCGATATGCAATTGGCCTTCGCGAACAAAGGCATTGAGTTCCAGCTGATACGCGCGGGTCAGATCAGCACGCCGTGTTTGTCCAAAGCGCGCGTCGTCGAGACTCAGCACGCGTCCGTCTCCCGATTCTTCACGACCCAGATAATTGAACAGCACCGTTGACCGGGGCGCGGCGCGCAACGCCGTGCGAGTCGGTGTGTCGTCGCTCAAATAGGCGAGCACGCCGTGACTCAATCCGTTGTCGGGGACAATGCGCAGACGCTCTTTGACGTCTTTAAGCGCACCGTGCCACGTCGTATCGGTCAGCGCAAAAACAACCGGAAACACGGTTGTGTACCAACCGATGGTCTGTGAGATGTCCACGCTGTCGGTCAGTGACTCACGCCCGTGCCCCTCAAGATCGATGGCGATAGTCTCGCCCTCAGTCCAGTCAAGCAATGTCCGTACAACCGCACTAAGCAACACTTCCTGCACCGACGCGCGCAACGTTTTGGTGCGCTCGGACACAAGGGCCTGTGTGTGCGCAGAATCGAGTGTGCGGGTAATCCAACGACAGTTCCCTTCGTCATTACCGCCGGCGCGCGTGGCCGGTAAGCTGGTCGCCTCATGCTGTGCTTGCGCGAGCCAAAAGGCTTTACTCCGCTCGAAGCGCCCTGCTCGCTCAAGTTTAGCCAACTGTTCGCCCCACTCCGTTATGCCACCTGAGATCGCCACCTCGCCGCCGTCCAACAACGCCTCGAGGTCCGCCACCATCACCTGCCACGACACCGCGTCCACGATCAGATGGTGCGCGCAAAGCAGGACATAGCCCGGTTCGCATTGAGTGAATAGCACGGCACGCAGGAGTGGCCCGCGGTCAAGTTGCATAGCGGCATTCTCACGGCTGGCCTCGTGCCGCATTTCCTCGCGCTGATCCGCGTTAGAGTTTGCTACGAGCGCATGTAGGCGCACCGCACTGGCCAACGAACGATTCACCGTGGCATTTACCGACTCACCCTCAACGTGAAACGTGGTGCGTAATGCCGAGTGACGCTGCATGAGTTGATCGAGGGCAGTCTTGAGCACCCCCATCGCCAACGGTTTTTCCAGCCTGAACAACATCGACTGGTTCCAGTGGCCCGATTGTGTGCCAAAGACATTGAAGAACCAGTGCTGAATGGGCGTAAGCGCAAGCTCGCCTTCCAGGCGGACCGACGACTTCTGCGGTTGCGTGGATTCAGTCTGCTCCTCCTGCACGACCCGCGCGAGCGCCGAGATAGTCGGATGAGCGAACAGCGCGTCCGGCTTAATGCGGATGCCCGCCTTCGCGGCCCGAGACAGAATGCGGATTATCTGCAGTGAGTCGCCACCCACTTCGAAGAAGTTATCGAACACACTGATTTCATCAAAACCCAGTACCTCACACCATATGTCCGTCAATGTTTGCTCAATCGCGTTACGTGCGGTAGTCAGATCAGCTGATGGCGCGTCGGGCGAGTCCTCCGTCCACAACCGAGCCCGCATCGCTTCGCGATCAAGTTTGCCCGTGGCCGTGAGAGCAAGCTCGGTCGTCTGCACAAATCGTTGAGGAACCATATGCTGGGGAAGCGCGCTGGTGCAGCGCTCGCGCAAGCGCTCCGCCTCGATCGGTTGGGCGGATTGATAAAACGCCACGAGTCGGCCGCTTTTGGATGGACTATCGCCATATGCACGTAAGCGTTCGAGCAACAGCCGTTGTTTAGCCGGTGTTAAGGCCGCCAGACGCTCGTGAAGGGTAAGTGAGTGTCGTGTGTTCATTTTGTGGCGGCGACAACGACCATCGAATCGGACCACCACGCGTCGCGCACGTTGTCGGGCAGATTGAGATTACGCACAACCTGCAGGTCGACATGACGAAAATGCGAGAACAGCAAGCGCTGATGGGTGCGGCTCAAAGAGTCCATTTCGTTGGATAGATACGTGAACACACCGCCCGGTTTGAGATGCGCGGCGGCGTGGGGAAAAAAATGATCGGCAAACGTCACGCTTTGACCGATTTGCTGCAGCAAGTCCTCTTCGTTGAGTGGATAAGTGTGAAAGAAAATCCCATCAAATTCCCCAAGGGCGGGCAGCGTGTCTTGCCAAAGGCCGTGCACAAGATGAAATTCGCTGGCTGAATAGTCTTTCCGCCACTGCTCAAAGCGCGCAACAATGGAGTCGTTACACTCGATTATCGTGTGCGAGCGAACGCCTTCATCCTGAATCATCGCCGATGACACACCTCGCCCAAATCCGATTTCAAGCACATGGCCATGACTGCGAGTAACCGCTTTGGCCATCTCCTGCATGAGCGGCAACTGCCAGTCCTCCATGATTTCCTGATCGGACAATACCGCTTGAGTTCGATCTTCCGTGCGTAAATGGCCGGCACCCGGCACAAACTCCCGAGCCAGTTCGTCCAACCGTTGCAGGTCATACATAAACTCGGTCATAGCGCTGTTAAGCAGCCAGTGTCTTTGCTGCTCCGTAGGGGGGCGGATGAACGCTTCGTCTTTAATTTGAAGCGTGACGTCCACCTCTCGCAGACGTTTAATGCGTTTGGTCATTCAAAATCCTTCTGCATAAGTTGATGGAGTGCGGACGCCACTTCGTCGTCCTCAAGCTGCTCAATCTCGGCCAGAGCGTGTGCGACAAAATCAGCGTGGGTGTCGTTCACGCTCTCCACCAGTTCAGCCAGGGCGCCGCCCACATCGCTCTCTTCAATAACAACGACGGCCGCGTCGATATCGACAAGTTCACACAGTGCAGCCTCTACCTCACCGGGTTCAACGCGAAACCCTCTCACTTTCAGCTGGTGATCGGTTCGTCCCAAAAACACGATGTCACCATCGAGTCGCATCGCAACGCGATCGCCCGTGCGGTAGTACCGCCCCGCCAGCGGTGACTCGCGATGAACGAATCGAGAATCGGTGTCGTTAACACGATTCAAATAGCCCAATGCAACGTTTGCCCCGCCCACAACCAGCTCTCCCGGCACGCCTCGCGGCACGAGTCGATCGTGACGATCCACCACGAGTGCCACCGTATTGACAATCGGCTTACCGATGGACACAGCGTTTTCCGCGCGCAACTGCGCGGCGGTAACCCAGACGCAGCTTTCACTCGGACCGTATTCGTTATGCAGAGCCACACCCGGCAACAGCGCGGCGTGCCGCTTAACCAGCGGTTGCGGACAGGCCTCGCCCGCAACGATCACCGCGCGAAGTGAGCGACACGCTGTTTGTTCAAGCTCATCGAGCATCAGGGCATAGAGACTCGGCACGCACAATGTATGGGTGACCGCCTCGGTGGTAAACACGCGGATGAGTGAGGTCACATCGAGCTCGGCTCGGTCCGCTGGCAACACGAGCTTGCCACCTGTGCAGAGTGTCCAGTAAATGCCTGCAATCGAGCTGTCGGTGGCCAGCGACGACAACAACGCAAATGCCTCGGGTGCGGCGCTATAGTAGTGCCCACGAGCCAGTGTGGAGTTCACGAGATTGCCGTGCGACACGCGAACCCCTTTGGGTTGACCTGTCGAGCCTGACGTATAAATCACGTAGGCCGTATCGCGTGGCAACGAGGTAGAGATCGCGGCTGGAGCGGGCGATGTCGAACGATCAACATACAGTCGTTCGACGTCGTCATTCGCCGCATCACGCGTTGAGGTCGTGAGCAGCAAGGGTCCGGCATCACCGGACAGCGCCTCACGGCCAGCCGATAAGTCAGCCATCACGAATTCAATGCGGCTCAACGGGTCCTTTGCATCGAGCGTTACGTACACTTTGCCCGCCATCAGGGCCGCAAGCTGTGCGACGATCGCCCAGTGATTTCGCTCACACACAATCACGCAGGCACAGGCGCCGGGATGGTTTTGCGTAATGTCGACCGCCACCTCTTCGGCCAAACGCCACATCTTGGCATAGGACACCGTTTCCTCACCCACAGCAATGGCCGTCCGTTCGGGCGTGTGTGCGACGTGTTGACGTATTTCTTCTAACACTGTGTGCGCAGGAACATCGGTGGACGCACCGAGTGCTTGCGACAAGTCGGTGCCTGCGTCGCGCAACACATCGATGTCACGAACCTGCTCGGCGCCAATCAGCTCGGCCAGTGCCGCGTCGACGGCGGCCAACATATCGGTAATCGCCTGCGCACTGAATACCGACTGATCGTGTACCGCAATCAGAGACATTGTTGGACCCGGCACAATCAGAAGCGCGAGCGGGTAATGCGAGTACTCCTCAAACAGTTGCTCGTCAAACGTCAACCGCTGATCGCCGGCGTCAAAGGAGGGGAAGTTCTCAAATACCAGCAGCGTTTCAAACAGCGGCAGACCCGCCGGCACATCGCTGGCTTTTTGGATTGCGCTCAATCCAACGTGGTCGTGTTCGCGTTGGGCTACTTGCTCGCGCTGGATGGTATCGAGCAGCGCGTCGACGCGCCCCGATAATCGGACACGCGTCGGCACCGTCGAGATAAACAATCCAGCGGTTCGGTCGATCCCCGCGAGTTCAGGCGGCCGCCCGGCCGAGGTCGTTCCGAACACCACATCCTGTCGATCGGTGTACCGTTCGAGCACCAGCGCCCACGCGGCCACAAACAGCGTGTTGAGAGTAACGCGTGAACGACGCGCAAAACTCTGTAGTCGCTCGACTTTTTCACTCGACAGCTCATACGCGGTTTGTTGAGCGGGCAGGTCAATCGCCGTCCCATCTTGCTTAAGGCGAGGCGAGGAAGGCATCGAAAAGCCAGCCAGATAGTCGCGCCAAAATGCCGTCGCGCGCGTTGTATTTTGCTGTCGCTGCCAATTCACGAACTGCTCAAAGGTCGGGGCGTCCGTGGCAATGAAATTCTGTCCTTGTACCCGCGCGGTGTAGCGTGCCTGCACATTCGCCAGCACGAGACGCATCGACCAACCATCGAGGATGAGATGCGAAAAGCTCAGCAGCATGTAGTAGCGATTATCGGCCAATCGCCAAAATTTAAGGCGCATGAGGGGCGCCTGATCCAGTACAAAGCCCGCTTCGCGGTCGCGTTTGGTGTAGGCCGCAATCGTTGTCTGTTGAGTCGCCGCACTTAATGAACGTGCGTCGTCAATGTCAAACGGTAGCTCGACTTGATTGCGCACAACTTGGAGTGGATGGTCGCGCTTTTCCCAGGTAAAGAAGGTACGCAGTATCGCATGTTCTTCGACGGCGCCGTTCCAGGCCTCACGGAGGGCATCGATATTGATGTCGCCCTCCAACTGAGCACCAAACTGGTCAAAGTAAGCGCCGGGCCGGGCCGTATCGAGGGTGTGATAGAGCAGACCCTCTTGAAGTGGCGTTAGTCGGAAGATGGCTTCGATATTGCGCGGCGTCATACGTGGCGTACCCATTCGTGTGATACAGGCCGAACGGCAAACAGGGCAGTTGGGGCGTGATACATGCTAAAGGTCACCGTATTCGGCCAGAATATCGTCGAGATCACCTTGATCAACCCCGGCTGACTGAAAATCACTCGTATCGGCGAGCGTGTCGTCATGACTCAGAATATACTCCACCAGCGTGGTTACGCGCTGCCGCAGCGCTGCGCCGAGCGCGTGCAGCGTATCCTCGCGATAAGCACCTTGATACGCCCAATCAATGTGCAACTGACCGTCATAAAACATGGCGTTAATTTCCCAGGCGTAGGGACGCGTATTGTCTTCGCCAAACGATGCGGCAAGAGGACGGGCAAACGTCAGCAAACCGCCGGATCGAGGTTGGCGCCAAACACCCAGATAGTTGAACAACACCGGCACGGCCACCGCCGGCGACAACGCGGCTGCCGTCGCTTTATCCGCACCAAACCGGAGTGCGCCGTAACTCGAGCCGCCGAGCGTCACGCGACGCAAGCGGTCACGCACACTCGGCAACATACCTGCTTCCTCCGTCGCCTCGTCCGCGGCCAATGTGACGGGGTAGACACTCGTGAACCACCCTACCGTGCGCAGTGTGTCGACTTCCGGCGTAATGGGTTCGCGACCATGCGCTTCAACGTCCAGCGTAAAATGACTCAATCCGCTCCACGCAAAAACCGTATCGGCCAGCGCCGCAATAAGGACATCTTGGGGTTGTATACGCCATGCGGCACTAACGTCGGACAGTAACTGTCGACTGGTTTTACTGTCGAGTGACAGGCGCATCGATCGAGCAACGTGTTCACCGGTGTCCTCGGGCAGCGCGTTGACCTGACGCACGGCACGCTGCCAACCGCTGAGTTCATCGCGCGCGGCAGTCGATGCACCAAACGTCTGCTGAGCCGCGGCCCAGTGGCGCATAGAGGTCGTTTTGGGCGGCAGCTGAACCGGTTCGGCCCGTTTCAGTGCGGTATACACCTGTTCGAGATCGTCCATTAGTACCCACCATGACACCGCATCGATAATCAGGTGATGCGCAATCAGTAGCAGCGAGGATGACGGCCCCGGCGCGAGCACGGCGTGAAATAACTGTCCGCTTTTCAACTCACAGCGCTGCTGAAAAGCCCCGATGTGACGTTCAACCCATTGCGTATCCACGTCATGCTCGGCAAGCGTCTGAACGTTCACCGATGCCTCGTCGGCATTTGCGAACGTTTGGGTCCAATTCCCCTCTTCCTGATGAAACTGTGCCCGGAGTACGTCATGATGCACGACCAATTGTCGCAACGCTTCACGGAGTATGTGCGTATCCAGCGTTTCCTCGCAGTGAAGCACCACATACTGGCAATAGCGCTCGGGTCGAGCTAATCCCCACCCGAAATAACGTTGCTGGGCCGGCGCGAGCGGGACGCTGCCTTCGATTGGACCCTGCTCGCTGGCTAATTCGGTGGTGCTGTCGACCACCTGTGCGAGCGCACGAATAGTGGGCCGGTCGAACACCTGCTGTGGGGACAACAACAGTCCATGTTTGGCGACACTCGCGACAATCTGAATATTGACAATGGAATCCCCACCCAGCTCGAAGAAATTATCATTGACGCCAATTCGATCGATGCCAAAGACCTCTCGCCACACCGTAGCCAACGTTTTCTCGACCTGTCCTTCAGGCGCCTCATAACGCACATCTAGATGGGCGCGACTCGCCGACGGTGTTGGCAATGCCGCGCGATCGACTTTCCCGTTTGGCGTTAGCGGCATCGCTTGGAGCGGCACATAGGCGGTCGGCACCAACGCGTCGGGTAATACGTCGGCCAACGCAGTTCGTAGTGCGTGGCTATCCAGAGGTGACGACTCGACATAGTAGGCAACAAGCTGCGCCCGCTCACGTCGTTCACTGCTTGTTCGTGGCGTGTACTCGATCTCGTTTAAAATTCGATTGACATTGTCAATATTAATATTGTCGTCAAGCTCTTCGCGAGCGGCATCGCGCTCTTTATGGCCCAAGCGAACGTCCCAGCTATAAGGCAGCGAATAGTTGTGAAAGCCGCGTTCTTGTTTATGCACAAAAATACCGGCTTCGTTGATCAGACAATTAGTAGAGCGACCCGTATCGGCTGGGCGCACCCAGGGCACACGCTCGTCGAGATACACCAGCATTTCGCTAAGCTCAACGTCCGTATAACGGTAGTAATCCACATACTCGATATCGGTAAACACGCTGTCGTCGTCAAAATGCGACACGTCCATGAGCTGGGACACCGCATCGTCCGCTCGATGATACGCGCGCCGCGCGTCGATGATCATCGAATCGATGCGATCGATATCGAATTCGCCCTGACGAAACAGATCCGCAACACGGGTTTCAAAGATTTGTCCACGCGACAATCCGGTAAAAATATGGCGGATACCCCGATCGCGCGCAATCTTGAGACTCAATGTGTAAATCGTTTTGAAACAGCCGTTGCACACGTTGCTAAAACGATTGAGGCTATCGCGGAAAATCGCGTTCATAGCCGGTGTTGTGCCCTCGATAAGCTCCAGACCCAGATGATCCGTTACCCGCTTCATGTTGTCTTTCGCACCTTGCGAGATAAAGCCATTATCGAGTGTAAACACCAATGGCTTGAGCCCAAGGTCAACGACCTGACAGAGCGCAAACGTGCTGTCCTTTCCACCACTGAGCAACATCATGCAATCGGCCGCTCCGGGTTCTCGCGACGCGCGACTCGCGACGATCGTGTCGACTATTTCGGCAAGGTCATCCAGCGTTCTAAAATAGTCTCTTGCACGCTGAGCTTCGGCCTCGTAAATACGGCAGATCTTGCACACCTGCTCGTCATCTAATTGTGCCGCAGGGTGTCGATTGGAGATCCCACAGCGCACACAAAATTCCTCGTCGTGCTCCACTGTTTCGGGCACATGCAACATCACCGTCGCTTCGGTTATCGACGGTAACTTGAGCATCGCCTGCTCGATTTCACCCGGCTCGATCCGAAATCCGTTGAGCTTGATTTGATGATCGATGCGGCCAAGACACTGCAGCGCACCGAGTTGCGCTTTGTCGTCCAAACGAAAACGCGCCAAATCACCCGTTCGGTACAGCCGTTCGCCTGCCCGATAGGGATCGGCAATAAATCGCTCTGCGGTGAGCGCATCGCGACGAAAATAACCGCGAGCCACACCGGGCCCACCGATGCACAGCTCCCCGATTGCACCTGGCACCTGGTGCCGACCCGCTTCGTCCAGTACATACAGATACGTGCCGTGTATCGCATGACCGATCGGTACAGAAACCAGCGTATCGGTCTGAGGCTCGTACTCATGCACCGCGCAAGCGACCGTGCCCTCGGTGGGACCGTACTCATTAAATAATTTGACGCGACCGCCAAAATAGTTGTGCACGGAACGCGCAAGCTCGGTGCGAAAATCTTCGCCCCCCACGATCAGACTCTGTAGTCGACTCGTCGATAGATCCATTGCTTGCAACAGTGCAAGATGAGCGGGCGTGAGTTTAATCACATCCACCTCATTGGCTTCGACAACATCGCGAATGAGCATGCCCGACACGGCATCGTCTCGATAGATCACCAGTTCGCCGCCACTCACCAGCGGTACAAACAGCGACGTGATCGTCAGATCAAACGCCAGTGACGAAAAAAGCGGCCAACACAGCGGGCGCTCGGGCTGATAGTAGCCGGCGGCCCAGCCGATGTAGTGCGCGAGGTTATCGTGCCCAACTTCCACCCCTTTTGGCGTACCCGTTGAGCCAGACGTATAAATGAGGTACGCGGTGTGCGCTGGCGATACACTGGATTCGTGGTTAATCGTGTCATCAAGTTCAAAGGGCGCGGTAATCACGGCCTGCTCATCTTGAACATCATCCGCCTGTGACACGGCGCACACGACCGCCTTTACTTCTGCATCACGTAACACAAACTGCCGCCGAGAGAGTGGGTGCGTATCGTCGATCGGTACGTAGGCCGCGCCGCGCATCAAGGTGCCCAAAATGGCCACGATGGCGTCGAGCGAACGCGGCAGCATGATAGCCACACGATCATGGGGCTCTACCCCCATTGCGGCCAGCTTCTGGGCGAACGCCTGCGCAGAGCGGTTCAGCTCACGGTAGGTCAGCGTTTGCGCCCCCTCTCTGACCGCAACCGATTGGGGCACGCTGTTGACGCGCTGGCAAAAGGCGTCGATCACGGTGGCCGGCCGATCTGCCGCGCGCTCGGGTTGCGGGTTGTCGACGCCGAGCGCTTCGAGGTGTTCACTGGTCAGCAGCGGCGCATCGATGATCCGCTGTTGCGGTTGCTGAGTGAACGCGTCCATCAATCGGCAAAAATCCTGGCCCGGCCGCGTTTGTTGGGCACCGGGAAACGCCTGTTCATTCACATCGAAAAATAGCCGTAGGTTGTCGATACCGTCGAAATTCTCAACCTGCATTCGAACCAAGTGATTGCGGTCTCCCGAATCCGGATGAATCCAACGCGATGTCATCGGAATCGCGCCAAACGGGCCAAACTCAGCGGTAATGTAATTCAAAACCACCTGAACATCCCGATTAAGAGCAAAGCTACTGGCCCCCGGAGCAGTATGAATCAGCACATTTTGCGTACTCGCGGCGACTTTGCGATACAAACTCAAAAACGTTTCATCATCCTCGATCTCAACAATCAGTGGATAGAGCTCGATAAACAGCCCCGGTGTTTTCTTCTGTGTATCGGAGCCACGGTTATGTGTGGGCATACTCAATGCAAGGGTGCGATTGCCGGACACGCGATAGAGCCACGCGAATAGCGTTGTTGCCATCACTTGAAACTGCGCAAGATCCGAAGTCAACGCTTGGCAATGACTCGACGCGGCCAGTGCTTTGAAGCGCTCGATGCGCTCTACGCCCAATTCGCACGGTATGCGGCGCGTCACGCCGTTGACCGCGCCCGGCCGCTCCGCATAAAACGACAGGGAATCGATCGGCAACGCGGGTCGTGTTTGCCAATACTGGCGCGCGCGCTGATTGGCCTTTGAGGTTTGTCTGGCCTGCTCATGGTCCACATAGGCGCTGAATGGAGGCAATGTCAGCGGACAGGAATCGGTATCTCGTTCGCGACTATAGGCATTGGCCATCGCGCGATAAATGAGCGCGGTCGATGATGCATCGGTCACCAAATGGTGCTGATTGAAATACCAAATATATCGGTCTGTATCCAATTGAAGTAAGGCAGAATCAAATAGGCATCGCTCGAGATCGAAGATGTGCCGCGTGCGTTGCGCCAGCCATGCGTCAACCTGCTCAGCAGGCTGCCGTCGCATATCAAGACACTCCACGTCGTAGAGGTACTGCTCATGAAAGCGCTGTCGCGCAACGCCCGCATGATGTTCAAACGTGGTGCGCATGGCGTCACTGGCATCAATCACCGTTTGAAAGGCGCGCACAAACCGCTCGGAGTCGATTTCACCATGAAGTTCGAACGCCATCGCCATGTTGTACAGGGGATCGTCCGGCTGGAGTCGCTGCCCTGTCCAGATCAACTGCTGGCTTCGGGTTAGCGGCCGGGTTGTCACCGTTTGCGATATAAATCTCAGCGCCAATGTTTTACTCCGCGCTGCGACGTGCCAGGTAGCTCATCAACTGGTTAACCGTACGAAAGTTATCCAAAATGAAGTCTTCCGGCGGAATGACCAGGCCAAACTGCTCATCAATAAAACCGATCAACCGCAACATGCCAAGCGAATCCACCATGCCATCGGCTAGCAGATTTTCGTCGGCATCGATCCGCTCATCCTCTTCGAGAATTTCGTCGGTAATGAATGTGATGATGGCGTCTTTCATGAAGGCTGTTCCTATTTATTTTGGTGAAGTCTGATCACGGAGCGTGGTGCGCGTTAAGTGCCGCCTGGGCCTGCAGCGCTAATTCGCGGCGGTCAATCTTGCCGGTGGTGGTCCGAACAAACGCTTGACGTACCGACAGCGCTGCGGGCACGGCATACCAAGGCAAAGTGCGCTTCAGTGCCTGCAGCAGCGCCGCAGGCTCAGCCGATGCGTTGAGCGTCACCTCAGCGCGTATTTCGTTCACACCCGGTTCGGTTTGGACGACGTAAGCTGCGCCCTCTTCCACGGCGTTGATCGCGGTCAGTGCCAGTTCAATTTCATCGAGCTCTACCCGATAACCCCGCATTTTGACTTGACGGTCTTTGCGCCCAACAAACCGCATCACGCCCTGCTCGTCCGCTTGCACCAGATCCCCGGTACGAAAATACACATCGCCGTCTGCCGATCGGTACAGCGAACGCTGCGTGAGCACTTCATCCTGCCAGTACCCCACCATCATCGACGGCGCATGCACGAGTAGCTCGCCGGTTTCACCCGGCGACCGCATTCGGTCATCGCTGTCAACAATGAGCGATTTAGCGTGATCGGCGATCGGCCCTATGGGCACGCTCTCTTGATCCGTGTCGAGCGATTGGACTGTGAAGTGCGAAACACCATTCACTTCTGCCGGGCCATAGATATTGTCAAAGCGCACGTGGGGTAAGTGATCCATCAGTGCACGCAAGTGCGCCGTTGGGAAGGGTTCACCGCCAAAAATCGCATAACGCAGGTGACGAAAGTCACGTTGCTTCAGAGCACCACGTAACAAAAGCTGAATGAGCGCAAAGGGCACGGTATACAGCACCGTTAATCGGGCGGTCTCAATTAGCTGAGAATAGCTGGCAGGGAGTTTGGTGTACTCTTCGGGCACAATGATGGTCGTTGCGCCCACAATGACCGCGGAAAAGTAATCCATTATCGACAGATCAAAATGCAGCGGCGCGTGATTGCTCATGCGGTCCGCCGAGGTCAACTGATATTCGTCCACGGCCCACTGACTAAAACTCAAACAGCTACGATGCGTGTGCACAATACCCTTGGGTGTGCCGGTGGACCCGGATGTAAAAATGATATAGGCCAAATCGCTTTCATTGATCTCAATGTCCGGGGCGTCCGAGGAGCGAGCCTCGAGGCGTTCAAAGGGCACATCCCGCCAGGACTCATGCCAGCCCACATCGGCGCCGATCACCGTTGTTAGTGGGGTATCAAGCTTAGCCAGTGTTTTGAGTGCCCGTTGCTGGGCAGGCGCGCTCACGATAATACGAATACCACACGCATTGATGATGCTCGCAATGCGATCCGCCGGTGCGGATGGGTCAAGTGGCACATACGCCGCCCCTGCGGCCATAATGCCGTGCAGGGCGACAGGTGTATTAATTGATTTCGGCATGTAGATGCCGACACGATCCCCTTGTGTGACGCCCAACGCCAATAACTCGTTGGCAAGCTGGTTCACTCTGCGTTGAAGCGTCGCGTACGACAGTGTATCGGCCATAAACTCGCAGGCCGTATGATGCGGCAACGTTAACGCAGCCCGTGCAAGACAGCGAGTGATCGTAGCGTGCTGCGCATCCACTCGCATGTCTACAATCCCAACATCCGGGCCACAATGTTGCGCTGAATATCCGAGGTGCCGGCGTAGATGACGCCACCGACCGAATCGCGCAAATCCCGTTCGACACCGGACTCGGTTACATAGCCCTGTGCGCCGTGCACCCGAATCGCGTCGAGACTCGACTCAACAAAGCACTCGCCGAGATGCAATTTAAGCATCGCCGCTTCATTCATCGCGGACTGCCCAGTCTGCTTGAGCCACGCCGTGTGGTACAAAAGGAGGCGCGAGGTTTCAAGGCGCAGTCGCATATCGACGATACGATTCGATACCGATTGGAACTTGCCGACGGGCTGCCCAAACTGCTTGCGTTTGCGCACATACTCGACGCAGTCTTCCAGTTGGCGTTGCATAGTGCCCACCTGACTGGCCAATATCGAGCACCGCTCCCACTCGAGAAAACTGGTCGACAGCGACACACCAGCGCCTTCGGGACCGAGTCGATTCCCTTCCGGGACGTGACAATCCGTAAAGGACAATGTGCCAAACGGCACTGTGCGCAACCCCATTTTAAATTGATTGGGGCCCACCGAAACACCTTCGCTATCCAGTTCAACCAAAAAGGCGCTGACACCCCATTTGCCGGCGTCGGGGTCGGTGAGCGCAAAGACCAGCGCGACATCCGCAATCGGCCCGAGTGACACGTATCGCTTCTCACCGTTTAACCGATACCCACCCTCGCAACGCGTCGCGGTTGTTTTCAGACTGAATACATCCGACCCCGAGTCGGGTTCCGAGATCGCATGCGCACCGATGAGCTCACCGCGACTCATTCTGGGCAGGTATTTTTCCTTCGTCGCGTCGTCACCAAAGTGCAACAACGGCAGCTGTACGGTCCACATGTGCGCGTTAACAGCAAATGCCAAACCATTGTCTCGGCAGCCATACCCCAGCCCCTCCATCGCCAGAATCGCACTGAGAAAATCGACGTCATCGCGACCGCTGTATCGCTTGGGCAACGACATCGCCAACAGACCAAAGTCGGCGCAACGTTGCCAATTGTGGGACGAAAATTCGCTGGCATGGTCGCGCTCACGCTCGTCGGCGTTAAGCTGCGATTGAGCAAACTCGATAACGCGTTGCTTGAGTGCTCGTTGCTCCTCGCTCCAACTAAAATCCATGACGGTTCCTTATCGCACTTCCGCAATCAATCAGTTAAATAGATTCAACACCGCATTGAGCATGGCGCCCGCCGGCAGATCGATACCGAATCCGCGCTCGATAAACCAATACATTGACACCACTATCAATAAGATTGCGCCCGCCGGCATCATAAAACGTGTATACGCAGGAAGCCGCGCGAGCAGATACAACAGCGGGAAGGCCACGGCGACAATGGCGAGCTGACCAATTTCAACACCGATATTGAATCCCAGCAGTGAGTGCACCATATAGCTAGCCGGAATACCGATATCGCCGAGCACACTTGCAAAGCCAAAGCCGTGGAATAGACCAAAGGCGAATACGACGATCCAAATGCGGCGATTGAAGATGGGGCGCAGCACGTCAAACGCGGCAACCGCAATCGACAAAGCAATAATCGATTCGATGAGTCGTGACGATAAATTGATCACACCCAACGCCGCCAGACTCAATGTAATCGAGTGGGCAATCGTAAAGACTGTGACCACCTTCACGACATGAATCAATGCGTCCTTGAAACTCGCGGTTGCCTGCCAGCGACCGTCCCGACGGACCACCACCGCGGGCAGCAGCAATGCGATTAGAAACAGAATGTGGTCGATGCCGATCCAGATGTGGTGTATGCCGCTGCGAATCTGCGCGATCAGACCCGTCCAGACACTGGACTCGTCGATCGTGAGCGTTTGCTTCTCTCGGCCCGGTTCAAACACCAAAGAAATGTGCTCGCTACCAAAAATACCGGACTTCCAGTACGTCTCAATTACTGCCATCGCGCGATGACTGGGTCGCTCCGCAAACAGAACCGCGTAGTCAAACGCGACCTCTTTGGGCATCTGAGACAGATCTTCAAAAGCAAAATAGGACTGCACGTACTGCGCAATTTCAATGTCCGCCAGCTGCCAATCCGTGAGCGGCAGACCGGCCTCACCGCCATCAACAGCAAGCGACACACGTTCACGCAGATAGGCTTCAATCGCCGGGCGATGCGGCGCCACATCCGCCTCCGTCGCGGTGCCATCGTCGGGCATGCTCAATCCCAATGCTGAGTTAATGTCCGCGATCGTCATATCCACATGGCCAGACAATCGATTATCTTCGACATTGAGGAACACATAACTTTGATCCATGGCATGACCGAAGACCAGTGCCTGGGTCGTCAGTGCGAGGGTCATCGCGATGAGTTTGAGTGCGTTTGTTGTTTTCATTTTTACCCCATTGACTGTGTGCGTTACTTGGCTCAGTGACCGGACATTTCGGGAAAGTCTGCGCGCGCGTTGGCGAGTTCCTCAGCCAACGCTGTGGCCATGGCCTTAACCTGCGGCTCACGCAGTATCGCGTCGTGATCATCGCCCTCTAAACGAATCGCGTGCGCGTTGCCGGTTAGCCGTCGCCAACCCAATGTCGGCTCCCCAATGCGCCAAAACGGTTGGCGATCGAGTCGAAAAATGCTCCAACGTACGCGGCTCGCCGCACGCTCAGGTAATCGATTGGCAAAGCCTACCTCGGCGATCCATGGATTACTGAGACCGACCGCAGAGTCTGCGGGCAACACACGCGGTTTCGGCCTACCTGTCGTTTCGCCGTCGGCACCGGCCATCGCCAGCTGCTCACTCGGTCGGGCGCGGCCTGGAAACAACCCACGTAGTCGCGACTGGTAATACTCGGCCACGTTGAGGAGTCGATTGACGTAAAAGCGACGGGAAATCGAGTAAAGACTCCATGTATTGACGACGCCGGCAAAAGCGACTTGCTCGCCTTGCTCTTCGAGCATCCGGACCATCTCACTAGCGATATGCGAGCCGGAGCACATGCTGAGCAGCCAGTAGGGACCGGTTGGCTGCACGGTACGCATTGCTTCCACATAGCGTTGCGCAAACTGTGGCAGCTCTTGCGGATGAAGTTGCTCCAAATCGTCGCCACCCGGCGGTGCCTGCAATACCACCATGTTTTGTTGCGCATCCAGATGACGCGACAGCATGGTGTAACCCAACGTATTGACTTCGGGCGAGGCAACGCAAAACAGCGGTGAGCCGGAGCCATGACTGGAGATCGGCTGAGCAATACCGGCTCGTAATGGCCATCGCTCGTCAAACAACGTAGCGGCCATCCCCGTGAGGGTGCTGGATTCAAACAGGGCCAGCAGTGGAATCGCTTTGCGCGTGGCCGCTTCAAGTCGCGTATGGAGCGCCGCGGCCTTCAACGAATCGCCGCCCAACGCAAAAAAATCATCCTCATCATTGATGTAATCACTGGTATTCAGCACCGCCTGCCATTCGTTTTGAACCAGATCTTTGAGCAAATCAAGATGCACATCTTCGCGACCTCGACCTGTCGCCAGCCCTTCCGATTCGGTACGCTCGGCGGTGACGATGTCGGTCAAGGCGTCATCACGCACACGGTGTAGCGATTGACCCCACATTTGCTGAACCGACTCGTCAGGCACACACGTGGTCAGTTGACCGAGCGCCTCTTCGCAGAGCGTCAGCAACCGCGTGAGCTCAAGACCTCCGACCGATGAATCAACGCGCAGCGTCAACGCGTCAACAGACTCAATGACGCTCAAGGTGAGCGGAAACGCGGTGGCGTACTGTTGGGATGCTGGCGTCATGGGCAGCGCCTGAGCCGACGATGCCGCTTCGGCGTCCGTCGGCGCGAGCCAAACCATGAGCGTGTCGTACAGCGCTTGACCTGTGTCGAGTGTTGCACAGCGACGTACATCTGCAGGGGAAAGATACCCAAATTGGTTGGCCGCGAGCTGTCCTTCATGCAGTTGTCGCAGCCACTCAATCACGGTCAGCGTCGCATCGAGGCGCACTCGCACGGGAACCGTACTGATGAATGATCCAACGATCGACTCCACCTGCGACACGTCGGCAGGTCGGCCTGCCACCGTCACGCCAAACACAGCATCCGGCTGTGCACTCATCCGCGCAAGCGCCAAACCAACCGCCGCCTGAATGACCGTACTAAGTGTGATGCCGGCACGTGCGCTCAATGCACGCGCGGCGGCGAATTGATCGACGATGGCCGTACTGGCGGTCTCACTCGCCTGCCCATCCTGCGCCCGCAGATGCTCAGTCGCTAACGTCGGCAACCGAAACCCATGAAGGTAGGATGACCAATGTCGACGCGCATCGGTTGGGTTTTGTCTTTGCACCCACGCCACATAGTCACGAAATACCGGACTCACGTGTCGAGCGGGTGCCTGCTGCGTAGTCGCAGCCTGATAGTGGCGCTGAAAGTCGGCCATCAATAGATCGATGCACCAGCGATCAACAATCAGGTGATGGCTACTCCAAACGACCTTCCATTCGTGAGGGGCCAATCGAACAAGTGTGAAGCGCATAAGCGGTGCGCGACGAAAATCGAATCCCGCTTCGCGATCTTGCTTGAGCAGCGCTGCGATGCGTTCGGCGCGTTGGGCAGGATCAACGGTTTCAAGATCAACGAGCGCATATCCCACAGTCGCTGTTTGACGCACAACTTGCTGCGGCACCTCGACCCCTTTCCAGATAAACGCCGTACGAAGGGCCGAATGAGCAGCCACCACGTTATTCCAGGCGCGCTCAAAGGCGTCGGGATCCAACGCGGTGTGAACGTCAAAAACAAACTGATTGAACAGCGTGTCGTCATGTCCGCCCAATCCGTGCAAGAGCATAAACTCTTGCATCGGTGTCACCGGATAAATGTCTTCTACGTTTTTCATCTTGTGCGCAGATCCAGCGGATTGGTCCGTCGGGTGGACGTGTAAACGGGCCCGAACTCGTTATTCTTTAAATGAGGAGCAGGCGCCACTCAAAATGTAGGTGAACACTTGTGAGTTTCAGATGAATATACCTGATAAGCCTATGATATTTATAACAACATAATGCACTTTTTGCACGATGTCGGACGAAGCCGAACACGTGCCAGTCAGCGGCCCTCAACGCGTCTGACTAGGACCTAACTCTCGCGCATTATGTCGCACGTTTTTTGCGGTCTCTCCGCCCCCTGATGGCAAGCATAACGCGCCCCCGTGTAGCGACGTCACGTATACTGAGCGACCATAAGTCAACAGACGGTGAACGTGCATGACATCGCTAACGAGCCTTGCAACACCGGTGCGCCTGATGGTTGTGTCCCTCGATGGCGAACCGGCGCGTTTTGAACGCGGCAATGCTTGGCTGAGCAACGAAGAACAACAGCGTGCCAACCGATTTAAATTCGAGCACCACCGTGTGTTGTGGACACGCAGCCGCATCGCGTTGCGAAGCGCGCTCGCTGCGGAACTCGATGCAGCCCCTGAGTCGCTCGTATTTGATACCGCCGATAACGGCAAACCTCATCTTCGGGCCCATCCCTCGCTCAAATTTAATCTGTCCCACTCGCATGAGAAAGCACTGATCGCGATCGGCGATCGTGACGTGGGCTGTGATATTGAATACGTCAAACCGATTCGCGACTGGGCGGCGGTGACGCGTCGTTTTTTTTCGGCGCACGAACAGCATGAGCTAGCCAAACTCCCAGAGCGGGACAAATTGGCGGCGTTTTACCGTGTTTGGACTCGCAAAGAGGCGGTAATCAAGGCAACTGGCCAGGGGTTGCGCGCGGATCTGCGGTCGTTTGACGTGTCCATCATGGCGGACGCGGCGGTTCTCAACGAGCGACATGCCCCGATCGATGCGCTGCCCTGGCAGCTTGGCTCAATGTCACTCAATGACGAATATGTGGGTGCCGTAGCACTTCGCGCGATCCACCGCGTCTCGCTCAATGTGTGCGAATGGGCGATGGGTCGGCACGGCGAATAATCGACCTCGAGTGGGCAGCCGACGGCGCGCGCCTCTTAGAGGATACCGCGACTCGGCGGGACAGACCGCCACGCACTGTCGCCGCACAGGTGTTAGGAACAGGAGTCTGTCGCGCTCACACAGTTCGGGCCCGAAAGCCCGAACCATGCGAGTGCGGTTTACGTAGGGTAATCAGGCTTTATTCATTGCCGATTTGATCAAGCCGATGATGACCATCAGCACGCCACCACCGACGCCACCGCCTGCGATCGAACCCACGATTCCGTCGAGCGCACCGCCACCGAGCATGCCAATAATCTGGCTACCGATGCCGCCGCCCAAAATTCCGGCAAGTGAATTGCCAAGCATACCGAGCGAGAACTTCTTCATCAGCGCGCCGGCGAGATTACCGCCTGCGGCACCACTGACCAATGAAATGAGTAACGGAATAAGACTTTCCATTGTGTTGTACCCCTTCTATACACATACGCGAACGGCCACGTACAGCCTGTGTCGATGCGTTAGCGTTGCATCACCAACCAACGCGATCGTGAGCATGGTGGGATGCGACGCCCCCCTGACATCGCACGGCGCTATCGTAATGCGTTTGGCAACGAAATTGCGAAGAAACTCTGTGAATAAGTGGCACAATCTACGTTGTGCAATGAATGTTTACGGTTACGTAGCCAGACTTAGTCTACGTCCAAATGACGCGACGCCACTACCACGCTGAGCTTACTGATGAAGCATCGCGACACGAACCCGTTTCGAAATGCCACACACCAACTCATACGGAATTGAATCGGCACTGTCAGCGATGATCTCAACCGATAATCCCTGACCCCATAACACCGATTTATCCCCCTCTTTGACGTCGGTTTGAGGACCAAGATCCACGGCAATCATATCCATTGAGACTCGACCGATCAGTGGATAGCGTTGGCCGTTCACTAAGACAGGCGTGCCACTTTTGGTACGCCACGGATACCCGTCGCCATACCCCACCGCTATAATGCCGATGGTGGTGTCAGCGGGCACCGTGTAGGCGCCGGCGTAGCCAACGGTCTGGCCTGACTTGACCGGTTTGACGGCAATCACTCGAGACCATAACGTCATCACCGGTTTCAGCCCAAGATCTTCACCGGTTTTGCCTTGAATTGGCGAGATGCCATACAGCATGGCACCGGGTCGAACCCAATCGGCATGACTGTCTGGGTAATTTAAGATACCCGCCGAATTGGCAAACGTGCAATCGCCGGCGATGTCTTTGGTGTTGGCAAACTGGGCTATTTGAGCCTGACTCATGGTGGGATCGGCAAGATCCGCTGACGCGAAATGACTCATAATGCGCAGAGGTTTCTTCACACATTTTAATGCCGTTAGTCGCGCTACGATCGAGGGCAATTTGGACGGATCAAAGCCCAGTCGATTCATGCCGGTGTCAATTTTTATCCAGGTAATGAAACGGCCAACACCGGTGTACTGTTCCAATGCCGCAAGCTGGTCTTCACGGTGCACCACAATTTCCAGATTGTACATCGACGCGATACCCAACTCGCGCGGCCGCATGACCCCTTCAAGCAACACGACCGGCTTGTTGATGCCCGCGTAACGAACATCCATCGCCTCACTGATTCGTGCCACGGCCAGCGCGTCGACCGAATCAAGGGCACGCGCCACCTGTTCGATACCGTGGCCGTATGCATTGGCCTTAATAACCGCCATCACTTTACTACGAGGAGCTAACTGACGAACGACGGAAAGATTGTGCTGCAGCGCCTGACGATTAATGTCGGCGCAGGCAAACGCAGTCATGAGAAGCTCATCGCCTCTTCGGCGAGTCGATCGGGCGCGTAGTTGCGGAAACGCGTGAACTGACCGTGGAAGGACAACAGCACATCACCGGTGGGACCGTTACGTTGTTTGGCGATGATGATATCAGCCATGCCTTTGCGCGGCGTCTCTTGGTCGTACACTTCTTCACGGTAGATGAACATGATGACATCCGCATCCTGCTCGATGGCGCCCGACTCTCGCAGGTCGGACATGACCGGTCGCTTGTCGGTGCGCTGCTCTACCGATCGGTTGAGCTGCGACAGCGCAATGACCGGCACTTCGAGCTCACGGGCCAGCGCCTTGAGACCGCGAGAGATCTCAGAAATTTCATTGGTGCGGTTTTCCGTACTGCCCGACACCTGCATAAGCTGCAAGTAATCCACTACGATCAGACCCAACCCATGCTCTCGCTTAAGCCGTCTTGCTCGCGCCCGAATTTCGGTGGGACTCAATGCCGGTGTGTCGTCGATAAACATCGGCGCGGCCGACATCCATTTGACGGCACTGTGAATGCGCGGCCAGTCTTCTTCCGAGAAATTACCCGTACGCAACTTGCTCTGCCCCACTTGCGCAAGACTTGAAATCAGTCGAAAACTCAGCTGCTCCGCAGACATCTCCATACTGAAAATAGCGGTCGGCACCGCCGCATCGACGTTCTCTTGAATGACTGGCGCCAGGGCCGCGTGCTCGGCGATATTCATCGAGAAACTGGTCTTACCCATCGACGGTCGCCCAGCGACAATGATGAGGTCGCCCGGTTGCAGCCCCGCTGTCATGCGATCCAGGTCGTGAAAACCAGTCGAAACGCCGGTGATATCGCCGTCGGAGCGATACAGATCATCCAGCTTATCCAGCGCGCCGGGCATCACCTCTTTGAGCGACACAAAACCGGACCCCTGACGCTTGCCGCTTTCAGAAATCTCAAACACTTTGCGCTCGGCCTGATCAACCAGTTTGCCAACGGGCTCGCCGGTCGACTCGTGCGCCAGATCCGCAATCTCGCCGCCTACTTGAATCAGCTTGCGAAGCAAGGCGCGATCTCGAACGATATTGGCATAGGCGCGTATGTTCGCCGCGCTCGGTGTGTCTTTCGCCAACTCGCCAAGATAGCCCAAGCCACCGATCTCATTCAGTGTGCCGTGGCTATCCAGATGCTGAGAAATTGTGACGACATCGATCGGCTGAGTGCGTTCGGCCAGTGCGTATATGGCGTCGAACACCAAGCGGTGATCGTGGCGGTAAAAATCGTCCTTGGTGACGATGTCGGCGACCTTGTCCCAAGCGGTGTTATCCAGCATCAAACCACCCAAAACACTGCGCTCGGCTTCGAGCGAGTGTGGCGGCGTGCGAAGTGTGCCCATTGCGGCATCACTCTCCACAAAATACTGGTCTTCTGGATTCAGAATCGGTCCCCAAGAAATCGATCAGTTTGATCAACAAACACGATGAGCTAGTGTGCCAAAATTCTCTGCCCATCGCATGATGCAGTACGCCAGAGTCAGCGTGGACGGGTACGCCCGAGTCCTATCCTATTGAAATGACGATGTCACAGCGAGCGCGCTCGGCTCAAAACGCCGTGTGTCGAATCAAATAGGTTCGTAAACCGGCCGCCCGCCCCTCAATATTTGAGGGACGGGCGCCGTGTAGTGAGGACTTACTCGTCTGCGACGATATTGAGCGTAACCGGTATGGTGACGTCCGTGTGCAGATGAATTTCGATCTCGTGCTCGCCGACAACGCGCAGCGGCCCTTCAGGTAATCGAACTTCGCTGCGGAACACTACATTCTTGTAATGTAGTATTCTCCAAATGGCGTGGAAATTTATAGTGGAATTTGTACGGA